>CAZJNL010000240.1:0-7080 GCA_964546515.1 uncultured Oscillatoria sp. | reverse complement strand
CGGTCATCCAGGATGCCGGTGATGGCTAGGGGAGTGAGAATCAGCCAGAGGCAACTCGGGTTTGGGGTGGCCAGCTGGGTGGGGAGGAGTTGGGGGGAATAGCCGGTCAGGGCAGCGATCAGCGAGCTTGTTACTGCAAAGGCGATGATGAAGCCCAAACCGCCGCCTCTGGGTGTGGGCTGGGTGTGGGAGCTGCGCTCGTTGGGGAGGTCTAGGAGAGCCGTGCGGACGGCATAGTGGCGCACAGCGCCGGTGAGGCTGAGGCTGGTGGCAGCAGCCAGCAGTAATAAAATCAGCAGCGACAACATTAAACTCTCGCTCTCACTTTGGTTGACTGGCTGCCAGCAGAGCTACTTCCTGAGCAATTCCTTCTGTAAAAGGTCTCGGTGAATAATTGAAATCTTCTTTGGCAGCCGTGTGGTCAAATACCTTGTCTTCATTCAACCGCAAAACTTGCTCCGCACTCACAGGTGTTTTCAGCCCGAGGGTCTTGGCAATTTGCAGCAGAGGGATTGACAAATTTACAGGAATGTGTATGGGTATTGGGCGCTTGCCAAGAGCTTGACTGGCAATCTCAATCACATCGTTATAACTCAGTACCTGTCCGCCGGAGATGTTGTAAGCGCGACGGTAGGTTTTGGGGTTGTCGAGAACTTCGCAGATCGCCCAAGCCACATCTTGAACGTGAACGGGCTGCTGCAAACAGTTCCCCGAACCTGGCACTGGAATAACAGGCGAGCGCCGAATCAGTTTCAGCAACCGAATCATGTTGCGGTCCTCCGGAGTGCCATAAATCATCGTGGGGCGCAGGATGGTGCAGTCCAAGCCACTCTCCATGATGGCGGCTTCAGCAGCTTGGCGCACAGCCTTGCTCTTGGCGTTGAGTTTGGTGAATATCGCTGTGGTGCTGACAAAGATCGCCCGCTTAATGCCCGACTCCTGACAGGCTTTGACGATAGTGGGCCCAGCCCCAAATCCGATAGACGCCACATTAATCAAAGCTCGATAGCCGGTGAAAACCCGACCCAGCGATTCCAGGTAATCCAGATCGCCTTCAACCCACTTCAGACCGAGTTCTTCGAGTTGAGCAGTCTTGGAAGAAGGTCTGACCAAGCAGTCGAACTTGACACCTCGCTGCCGGAGCTGCTGGCAGACAAAGCTACCCGTAAACCCAGTCGCGCCGGTCAGTAAAACATCTGCACTCATAGGTCTTCCTGGATCAGTTCCCACAGTTGGGCGGCAACTCTGGCCCGCGAGTAAGTTGAAGTGGCTAAATCGTGACCTCGCTTGCCCATTGCTTCACGCTCAGCTGGAGGCGTCTGAGCCAACTCGAGCATTGCATCTGCTAGACCTCGAGCATCTTCCGGTTCTGAGGTGAACCCCAGACGGTGTTCGGTCACTTCCTGATTTACTGCTCCGCCAACAGCCACCACCACGGGTTTCCCCGCTGCATAGTAATCGTAAAGCTTATTAGGGCTGACACCGTAACGAAATACGGGAACGTCTTTTAAGCTCAGAATCAGGCCGTCAGCTGCTCTGAGGAGCTTAGGAATTTCTGCTTTCGGAATAGGCGCTCTAAATTCTATACATTCAATTCCAGCAGCTCGCTCGATCAACTCGGCCTTTTCAGGCCCGTCCCCCACTAACAAAATTAAAAATTTATTAGGATGGCTTTGGTCGAGTAACCGTGCGGCTTCAACGATAGTGCCCAAGGCATTCGCTGTACCGTGGGCACCGGCATACATCAGGCAAAGTCGCTCTGGAGCAATTTTATAATAGGCTTTGGCTTGCTCGGCAGGCAGATCGATCTGAAACTCTTCCGCTTCTGGCCCGTTCGGCAGCCAGCTGACGTGGGAGGCACCCCGCTTGCTCACATAGTCAACCGAGCCAGCGGCCAGAACAATCACACGATCGCTGTTTCGATACAGCCAACTTTCAATCCACCCCAACAGGCGCACTACCGGGCTGTTTGCTGACTTGCCGCCCACCTCTACCAGCACTTGAGGCCAAAGGTCGCGCACCTCAAAATAGAACTTGGCCCCCCGGAGTTTGGCCAGCACCCAACAGGTAAAGGCTGCCAGCAGTTGCGGCGAGGAGCCAATAATCAGGTCGGGTTTTGGTTTAAATAGGCCCGCTACAAATAAAGTCAGGCAGAATGACAGCATATTCACATACCGCCGCCAGTTGTTGACTCGGTAAGGAGCGGCGTAGAGCCAATTCCACTGCAAGTCCGCCAAGTCATCCTGCTGCCACAGTTGAGGAAATCTCAGTTTCAGATACTGCCGCTTGGCCAAGTTGTAGTCTGAGGCAAAAATATTAACTGGGCAGCCTTGCTGGACTAAAAACTGACCTAACTCATACTGGCGCGTGTGACCGGGCACATCAGGGGTATTGGCAAATTGATTGACAATCCAAATGCGAGGACTCAAGGTGCGCTCTCCGTAACCCGACTGATTATTGCGATTGAGCTACCCTGCTCAAAGGACCATTCCAAGCAAGTGCCCTTATTGAACTGCAGCTTGGCTGTGCCGCCCAGACACTCTAACACAACTTTGGGACTCGAGTCCAGGCTCAGTACCGTACAGATAGTCTTGCCAGAAGGTGGCAGTGAACCTTGAATCTGCAGCGCGCTGCGGGGGATGCGAAGGCCGAACTCGGGAGCGTACCAGGACTGGCCGGTATCGGGACTGAACCACTGCACTTCGTCTTCCGGTTCCAATCCCAGGACTTTAAGATACAAGGGGGCTGTGTCAAGTTTAAAGCAACACTCACCGGCATCCTGGCGGTCGGTCGGGTGTGAGCTGGGGGCGAAGTGCAGGCTGGAGGTGTACTCTGTTTGACGAGCGGCGTCCAGGCGGTCGAGGATCACAATCCCTTCACTTCCCAGACCAACCCAACGCCGGTGGACGGCACTGAGGGGCGGTCTGGCATAGCCGTTGTGGGCCGCTGTCACCCACTGCCAGCCCTGATATTGGCCAAATTCGACCCCAAAGGGCTGGGCTTTGCGACCGGCGCGGAAGCTGCCCCAGACTTCGGACTGATCTTGCCCAGCAATTGCAATCGTGTTGTGGGCTCGGGTACTGCGCTCCCAAGTCCGAATCGCACCGCCGGCGTACTGGCTGGTGCCGGTATCCACAATGATGGGTTGGCCTTTGAAGTACAAGTCTACCGTCAAACAGTCCGCGTGGGCGTGCGGCGGCAGTTCGTCCGGGCAAGGCGGGGCGCAGTCGAAGGCCAGCTCCAGGCCATTAGGATTTCGCAGGATGTAGTAGCCGGAATCGGGGAAACTGCTGCTGCAAGCAGGTGTTGTCGGGGGGAGCGGTGCTGCCGGCTCAATGCCCGCAGCCACCAGCAAGCGTTCGCGCAAGGGATCGGCCTGGCCTTTCGGTTGCCCGAGCAACTGGCTGGCCCAGCTAACTGCCTCATCCAGGGGGCCGGCGATATTGTAGGCGGCGTCGTTCCACAGGGGGTAGGCACCGCTGGCCAAGCGGACGCCGGCGGCAAATTCCAGCATGCGCCGGAGTGCGTCGGTCGCTGCCGCCGGCACTGGCCAGCCGGCACTGCGCAAACAGGCGACTGACTCAGCGACGAGGTTGAGGACGATCAGGTGATACATGGGGCTGCGCTCGTAATGGCCACCATCCGGCAGGATTTGGATGGCTAGTTGCTGCGCTAGCTCACCGACAGCAATCCGCACGATTTGGTCAGCGCTGGGGCTATCGAAGTTCAGCCCACCAACAATCAGCGCTCTCAGGTTTTCCAGGAGATGATTGCCGCCGGCAAAATACTCTTTATTGCGGTGCAGATACCTGACCTGCGACCAGAGTGAGGCCATGATTTCCGCCTCAGCCAGGGTTGGGATGGCTCTGGTGACAAATGTCCAGTTGACAGTGCGCAGGGACGTGGTGTAAGGGTGCCAGCCGTCGAAGGAACATAGGGGGTTGGCAGCAATCCAGTCAGATATCAAGTGTTTGATCTGGCTGAGCTTGTAGCTGTCCGCCCGTCCCTGCTGGTACGCGCTTGCCAGAACGTCTCGCACCCAGTCAAAGTAATGGAGGTTAAACTGCCAGAGGCGAGGATATTCTGGGCTATTCCAGGTCAGGGGGAAATCCAGCTCTCGCGATTGATTGAGAAAGGTGAGGGTGTAGCGTTTCTCGGGCGGGTTGAAGTGGGCCGGTACCTGGGAGAGTTTTAGGGCGTCGAGATACCCTTGACGTAACGGCGGAGTTGTGGTATATAAACCGAGAGCCAGAGGTTGGCGCAGTGGCAGGGGGAGTCGGGGCAGCGTTCGCGCCGCCACCTCAAACTGCACTCGCGCTGCCAGCTGGCGCGGTGGAATTTGGCTAACCGTGCGAAACCAGCGACCTAAGTTCACCTTGCAGCGGCCTCCGCAATCTCGAAGCCGGCGCGGGTGACTTCAACGAATTCTTCATTAGCAACGCCGCGAAGCACTCAATGATTCTCCTGAACGAGCAAATCAATCCTTGTCCTGTGCCAAGACGAAAAGTGTCTCTCCACCTAAAGCGCGAACCCCCCAGTCCTTATTCAAAGTATACGCTATGCGTCGCGGGATGGATGCCAGCCTCTGTTTCCAAGCGATCGCATTGAATGCAGCGCCCGAATACCGCCACTCTACAACCTTATACCCGCATTCGCCCATCAGAGATATCGCTCAATTTTTGGTTAAGTAGTGGATGTGCCCTACTGCTTTGCGCACCTCTATAAGTGGTTTTTCTCTTAACACTGTGCTGGCGCTAAGAGCCAGAGGAATGTGCAAGAGGTAATACTTCGCTTTGCCGCGAAAATTAGCAAAAAATGTTATTGGATATGCGACGTGTTCTATAACATCTATCAGCAAGATAGCGTCATAATTTCTTTTATTTAAAACGAAGAAGTCTCCGATCTGAAATGTTATGTTGTCTCGCTCGCGCTCGGACCATAAGCGAGTGGCGTCCGGCGCTATGTCATAACCGAAAATTTCGGTTTGGGGATAAAATCCGCGCAGTTCTGCCAGTATATTCCCGCTCCCGCACCCCACCTCACAGATGGAGCTAGGAGTGACTTGGCAAGCCTGAAGAATCTCTCTGATTTTCCCGGCCTTCCAAGGACTGTCCTCACTGTGCCACGAGGGGTTTTCTTTCAGGTAATCACCCGATGCGTACATGTCATAGGGGAGGTTCCTTTGGCTTGTTTCTTTGAGCTTGATTTAAATAATAGGATCGGCTGCTTTGGGCCGGGATCTGACAGCGTTTCGCCCCCATTAGTGCGGGGTTGTGAGATCCTAGAGAGGTGAGAGATCAGTTTTGCGCATCCTCCGCAATCTGGAAGCTGGTGCGGGTAACTTCAATCAACTCCTCAAAAGGAATCGGTGCCGGTTGGCCAGATTGAATGGCGCTGACAAAGGCAGCGGCACAGGCATTATTCCCCTTGTCTTGCCGCCACAAGTTCATCGTTTTAAATCCTGGCCAGCCATAGCCCTGTAGCTTGCGGAAGTTATCCAGCTCCAGGATGCGACCGGCACAGAAAATTTCTAATCGCTCTTTGGGAAAGGATTTGTGGCCATTGGCCAGGTAGTGAACGGTGCCAAAGGAGCCGTCAGCAAAACTGAGCGTAAAGCTAACTTTATCATCCCGAATCGCCACACCAGAAGCCGCACCCATCGCTGTTGTTTGGACAGAGACAATGGGCGAATCTGCCAAAAATCTCAGCAGGTCGATGAAGTGACAGGCTTCGCCGATGATGCGCCCGCCACCGGCAGTTGGGTCTTGAATCCAGTTGTCTGGGGGAATGGCACCGGCATTCACCGTCATCACCATTGCTTTGGGTTCTGTGAGGCTGGCCAGTAGAGCTTTGATTTGACCAATCTGGGGGGCAAAGCGCCGGTTGAACCCTACCGCCAGTACGGGTGAGGAGCCAGCACTGAGGGCTGACGCACGGGCGGACTTGATTTCGTCTAGCTGCTCCGGGGTGATGGCCAGGGGTTTTTCCACAAAGACGTGTTTTCCAGCTTGCAGCGCTTGGCAGACAAACTGGGCGTGGCTGTCGTGACGGGTAGCAATCACTAGGGTGTTGATTTCTGGGTCGGCCAGCAAACTGGCTGTGTCGGTTGTGGCCAGCTGAAAGCCAAATTTCTGGCCGGCATGGACGCCGCTGACGCCGCCACTGGTGGCTACAGCTTTGAGGCGGGTGCCGGTTTGTTGGAAGGCTGGGATCAAAATCCGGGTGGCGTAGTTGCCGGCACCAATGAAGCCAATCACGGGTGTGGCGGGGTTGGGGCTAGGCGGTGCTGGGGGCGTCAGCTGGATAGTTGAGTCGAGCAGTTCGGCTGCCGGTTTTTGCTCAGTGTCCGGGTATTGCAGCAGGATGCCTAAGGAGGGTTCGCTACCTGAGAGCAGTTCGTAGGCAGCTGCGGCTCGCTCGAGGGGAAAGCGATGAGAGATGAGCGGCGCGATGTCCAGACTGCCGGTGGCGAGCGTGTCGAGGACTGCTTCAAAGTTACGCTGGGCTGTCCAGCGCACAAAGCCGAGGGGGTAGTCCTGACCGGCTTGCTCGTAAGCGGGGTCATAGCGGCCCGGGCCGTAGGAGCAGGAAACCTGGAACGACAGTTCTTTCTCGTAAAAGTCAGCCCGTGAGAGTTCTAGGCCAACCACGCCCACTAAAACAATCCGCCCCCGCTTGCGGCACATCTGGGCTGCTTGGTGAACGGGTTCGTTACTTTTAGTGGAGGCGGCAATCAGGACGCCATCAACCCCGCGCCCCCGGGAGAAGGCGTGGGCAGCAGCGACGGGGTCTTCGCCCCGGGAAAGATCTGCGGTTTCCGCGCCAAATTGTCTGGCCAGGTCGAGTTTTTTGGGGTCAAAGTCGATGCCCAGGACGCGGCAGCCTTGAGCCCGCAGCAGCTGGACAGCGATCAGGCCGATGAGGCCGACGCCGGTGACGGCAAAGGTTTCGCCCAAGGTGGGCTGGGCGAGGCGGATGCCCTGGAGGGCGATTGCTCCGAGGACGGTAAAGGCAGCTGCTTCATCGCTGACTGAATCGGGAATCTTGGCGCAGAGGTTTTTGGGGACGCAGACGACTTCG
>CAZJNL010000239.1:0-7097 GCA_964546515.1 uncultured Oscillatoria sp. | reverse complement strand
TATCAAAAAGGTGAGACACTCTTCTGGGAAGGGGATGAAGGTGTGGGTTTTTTTGTGGTTTTCAAAGGGAGGGTGAAAGTCTTTAAGTTCTCTCCTGAAGGGAAAGAGCAGATTTTGCGAATATTCGCAGCCGGCGAGCATTTTGCGGAGGTGCCGGCGTTTGACGGTCAAGCTTTTCCGGCTTCAGCTGAGGCGCTGGAGGCGAGCGATGTGCTGTTGTTCCGCCGCACTGATTTTTTGGAACTGTTGCAGCAGCACCCAACTCTAGCTATCAATATGCTCGCTATTTTTGCGGGGCACTTGCGCCGGTTCGCTCAGCTGATTGAAGACCTTTCGCTGAAGGAGGTGCCGGGGCGTTTGGCTGCTTATTTACTGTATTTGAGCGAAGGATCGGGCACGGGGGAGGAAGTGGAATTGGACATCACTAAGGGGCAGCTGGCTGCTTTTCTGGGGACGATTCCGGAAACGCTATCGCGGGTGTTTGCGCGGCTTGCCGGTGAAAAGCTGATTGCTATAGATGGAGCGAAAATTAAGTTGCTAGACCGCCAAAAGTTAATGTTATTAGCGGAGGGGAGATTGAAAGTTAAAGGTGAAAAAAATTAAATCGGGGCGGTTTCCGTGGGTGGTGCCGGTGTCAGGAGGGCGGCCACGGGGGGCCGCCCCTACTATAGCGTTTCTATTTGAGTTGTGAAAGCGTAGAAACCGGGTTTCTGGAAGAAACCGGGTTTCTGGCCCCCTGAGGTTTCACAAATCATTTATAACTGCTATATCAGCGGACGCGATTAAATTAAATTGGTATTAGTTAGCCTCCGGTCCTTTGAGCTGATTCAACTCCCTGCACTTAGCTTCTGCCTGTTCGTAGGCATTTTTGTAGTCACTTCCGCCTAACATTACGTCGCCATAATACTCATAAGGTGGAGTTCCATAAATGGGAAGTGGGTCATCCTCTGGATAGTCTTCCTGAGATTCTTCGATTATGGCTTTAAGTTTCTTGACGGTGAGGCGCTGTGCGGGGAAGTAGTAGATTTCGCTTTTGTGGAGGTGGGTAAAAGTGGGATCGACAATCCGATCCTCAAGCTCAATCCAGCTGTATTCGAGGGGTTTGTAGGGCGCTCCCGCAAAAGCCAAAAACCCTTGGACGTATAGGGAACCTTTGGTGGCTAATGCTGCCTTATAAGCATTGTCAAAGCATTTAGTAGCCTTGCTGTTGATGCGTTTAGAAATTTCTCTGGAGAGAGTCTCATCTAGTGGTTTGGTCATATCTGATGGATTTCCTTAATGGCGCGTTACCCAGACAGTGCGCTGCCTGTGGGGCTAAAGCCCTACTACAAACTGTGGGGCTAAAGCCCTACTACAAACTGTGGGGCTAAAGCCCTACTACGAACTTTGGGGCTAAAGCCCTACTACGAACTTTGGGGCTAAAGCCCTACTACAAACTGTGGGGCTAAAGCCCTACTACAAACTGTGGGGCTAAAGCCCTACTACGAACTTTGGGGCTAAAGCCCTACTACGAACTGTGGGGCTAAAGCCCTACTACAAACGGTTGGTGACACCGCACATTTTAGCGATTTGAACTGGGCACCGGCCACTTGAACTTTGGCCCATCCCTGAGTCGGGTGCCGTGCGCGACCGGGCGTTCCCCGTGAAAAGCAGGTCTGGATCGCCCGTATCCGGTACAAGTCCTGGCCCTGTACTTTGGCCATTGTGGGCCGAGAAGGTGACAATTCCTCGTCCTGTGTTTAGGCGCTTGACTGACACTCCGCTCTGCGCCGCTTGAAGCTTGTGGGAGAGCCGGTTGCTTCAATAAAATTACGGAACTTTACAGTAAATTTATTAAATCTTAAATAAGCTTTACGCGAAATTACGGATAAAACCGCTTATAAGGCAAAAATATAGGTATTATAGCCACCTAAATTGAGCCAAAATCCGACTCAAGCTTTTCCGTTATAAACCTGACATGAAGCTGGAAAAATTAATATTAATTTTAACTTTTAGCGCGAAAAGATACTACTTTAGGCAGAGAGATTTACGGCCACTATTAGCTAGGCTGAAAAAGCCATTAATAAAAAGATTTTTTGTAATAATAGAAAGCGGTGGCCTGGAATTAAAGTTAAGAAAAAAGCTTGAGATTCTAAGCTGTGCGCCCAGTCGGAACAGCCAATCTAGGGAAAAACTCAGGTGGACAAAGATGAGCGCCATTATTAAGCGGGGAGACGGAAATAAACAAAATGTGCTTTCCGGCTCGGAAGGGCAGCTATTGAAGGAACAGCGGATATTTAATTGGTCTTACCTGGTTAAAACCCTGCGCTGGATTGAGTGCCAGTTGCCGGTGGCAGTTAAGATTGGCGTCCCAGTGGTGACCGTTACCGTCGCGACAGCAACGCTGCTGGGCATCAGCACAGTTAATACAGTGGGCGAGCGCCTCAAGGAGTCAGACAGGGAGCGGGCGCGACAGCTGGCAGGGGCTGTCGGGGCTAAATTTCAGGCTGAACCCGAAGATGCCGCACAGATGAATGCCTTTCTGCAAAACATCAAAAAATCCGAGCCGTCGGTCGAGCACATCCACATCTACCGCCTGAGCGAAGGGGTGCCGCGACTGTGGGCCAGTACCGATCCGGTAGAGTGTTCTGCCGGCTCTCATGCTGAAGCTGCAGGCACCGACGCTTTTGTCAGAGTCACCGAGAGGGAGAAAGAGGATACAGACTCCTCGGAACTGGAAATCAAAATGCCCCTGAAGGTGAACGAGCGGGCAGTCGCTACTTTAGGTGTGCGGGCGACACTAAAGCCCCGCAATCAAGCCATTGCGGCAGCCACACAGAATGCCCTAGTGGCGGCGGCAGCGAGTGTCGCTTTGGAAATCAGCGCTCTGGCACTCATTTTCTACTGGGCTGTGCTGTGCCGGTTAGCAAAGCTCTCGCGTGCTGCAGAGCTGGTTGCAGCAGGAAACATGACGGTGCGTCTCCCCGAAGGCGACCAACCCCCAGGGCGGGATGAGTTCACCAACATGGCCAGAGAGTTAAATTGCATCCTCAGCACGGTGAGGAAACGCGCTTCTCAGCAGAACACTTTAGTTGAGCTGGGGCGTGCTGTGCCAGAAACAAACCTTGGCAATTTTATCGAGAAGACTGTCAAACTTGCAGGTCAAACCTTGAAGGTGGAGTATTTGAATTTTTGGGAGTTTCTTCCAGAGCGCCAAGTCTTGCTGCTGCGGGCTGGCACCGGCGGTCACCGAGAGCTGATAGGGAGCGCCACCCTAGAGGCGTTTCCTGACTCTAATTTCGGCTATACTTTGGTTAGCAAAGAGCTAGCGATTGTCAAAGACTTCGCCAAAGAAACCCGCTTCAGGGTGCCGCAACTTTTTCACGACTGCAGAATTGCCAGCGGCATGAGCGTACTGATTAAAGATGGGAACCTACCTTTGGGGGTTCTGAGTGCGCACGCAACGCAAGCGCGGACTTTCACCAAAGATGAGATTCAATTTCTGCAATCAGTGGCTTGCCTGCTGAGTGCGGCAATTGAGCGCCATCGAAACTCGGCAGCGCTGCAGCGTGCTTTAGCAGCGGAGGCGGCGGCATCAGAGCTGGAAAAAGAATTGAGCGAGCGCAAGGGGGCGGAGATAGTATTGCGAGACAGCGTGGAGCGCTATGCGCTAGCAGCCACCGGCGCAAACATTGGGCTGTGGGACTGGATCTTGCAAACGAATGCTATCTATTTTTCTGAGTGCTGGAAATCCATGTTGGGCTGGGAGGAGAAAGAAATCGGAAACAGCCCGGAGGAATGGTTGAACCGGATACACCCTGAAGACATCAGCCGGTTCAAAACAGAGATAGCCAATTATTTAAACGGACTGAACCCTCATTTTGAAAGTGAGTGTCGCATCTCGCACAAGAATGGAACTTATCTGTGGGTGTGCAGTCAGGGGATTGTAGTTCGGGATGAAAACGGGAAGGTTTGCCGGATGGCCGGTTATATGAGAGACATCACCAAGCGCAAAGTAGCCGAAGAACAGCTACTGCACCATGCCTTTCACGATCCGCTGACAGGATTGTCAAACCGAGCCTTATTCATGAACCGGCTGGAACATGCCTTTGAGCTTGCTAAACGGCGGCCCGATTATTTATTTGCTGTCCTGTTCCTGGATTTAGATCGCTTCAAGACGATCAACGACAGCCTCGGTCACTCGTGTGGGGATCAACTGCTGGTTGAATTCGTTGAAAGGCTGGTGCCTTGCCTGCGTTCTGAAGATACCCTGGCGCGTCTGGGAGGGGACGAGTTCGCAATGCTCCTGGAAGATATCCATCACATCAGCGACGCCACAGCGGTTGCCAACCGGATTCAAAAACAGCTAGAATTAACTTTTAACCTGAACGGTCATCAAGTATCCACCTCTGCGAGCATCGGCATCGCTTTGAGCGCCGCCGATTATAACGGACCGGAGGAACTCCTGCGAGATGCGGACTTAGCGATGTATCGCGCCAAGTCGAGGGGCCGGGCTGGCCATCAAGTTTTCGACCCAGCAATGCAGGCTCGTCGGGAAGTTGCGCTTTTGCAGCTGGAGAGTGAGCTGCGAAGAGCCATTGAGCGCCAAGAGTTTCAGCTTCACTACCAGCCGGTGGTTTCCCTGGAAACGGGCTTGCTTGCGGGGTTTGAGGCACTGGTGCGCTGGAAGCACTTCAGCAGGGGTATAATTGCTCCTGAGGAGTTTATGCCGGTGGCAGAAGAAACGGGATTAATTGTCCCCATAGGCTACTGGGTGCTGCGTGAAGCTTGCCGCCAAATGTGCGTGTGGCAGGAGCTATTTCCGGCCAACCCGCCTTTAACCATTAGCGTGAATATTTCAGGGAAACAGTTTTCACAAGCCGATTTGATTCCACAGATTGTCTGCCTTCTGCAAGAAACCGGCATCTCTGCCCGGAGTTTGAACCTGGAAATTACCGAAAGCGCGATTGGGGAAAATCTTGACGCGGCGGCGGCTACGATCGGGCAGCTGAAAAATCTGGGCGTACAGCTTTACATTGATGACTTCGGTACGGGTTATTCATCCCTGAGCGTCTTGCACCGCTTTCCATTTGATGCGTTGAAGATCGACCGCTCTCTGATCGGCAGAATGGGAGCGGATGGCGAGAGTTCAGAGATTGTCCGGGCGATCGTGACCCTGGCCGATAATTTAGGGATAGGTGTGGTGGCAGAAGGAGTGGAAACAGCGGATCAACTGGAACAGCTGAGGGCGACCGGCTATAATAAGGGGCTGGGGCAGGGATATTTTTTCTCCAAGCCGCTGAACAGGGAAGCCGTGGAGGTGTTGATGTCAAGAGCGCTCCGGCGGAGGCGGGGCCGGGAAAAGAAAATGGGCGAGTTCAAGGCTGTTTTATGAGGGCGCAAAGGGCAATATAGGGTTCTAATTTTTAGAAATTTTGGTAGCCGTTAAAATCATGGGAAAGTTTCGCTATTGGGAATTTATCTGTGGGTGGGAGCAAAAACTCTGCTTTCACAGAAAGTTGAGTTCCCTGCGGTCTGCAGTTAACCGCTGTATCCCCAGGAGCAACAGGCCGGTTGCAGCGCTGAGCTTGGGGCAATCGGTTGTGATTGCCAGCGCACTCGTGACCGGATTGGTGCTAGGAGTGAGACAGCTTGGAGGTTTGCAGTTCCTGGAGTTGGTGGCATTTGACCGAATGGTGCAGTTACAGCCGGATTCCGGGCCAGATCCCCGCCTCTTGGTTGTGGAGATCGCAGAATCAGATATCCAAGCGCAGAACCAATGGCCCCTCACCGACGGGACTCTGGCCGAATTATTAGAAAAACTGCAACAGTATCAGCCTGAAGTCATTGGGTTAGATTTATATCGCAATATCCCACAACCCCCCGGCCATGAGGCGCTGCAGAAGCAACTTATGGCTCCTAATCTCATTGCAATCGCCAAACTTAGCGATTCAGACACTGAAGGCGTGCCGGCATTTCACACTTTACCTGAAGAGCGCATTGGTTTCAACGATTTAGTCATCGACCCCGATGGAGTTGTGCGCCGCAATTTCATGTATGCTTTCCTAGGGAAGGATAAATTCTATTCGTTTTCCTTACGGTTAAGTCTTAATTATTTAGCTGAGCGGGGCATCTCCCTCGATATTAAACCCGACGGCCTTCAGCTGGGGCCGGCAAAATTTATCCCTTTAAATGCCAATTCAGGTGGGTATCAAAATATTGATGCTGCCGGCTATCAGGTATTGCTTTCTTATCGCTCGCCCCGGCATGTAGCGCGGCAGGTTACGCTGGCACAAGTTTTAAAGGGACAGGTCAACCCGCAATGGGTAAAAGATAAAGTGGTGCTGATTGGCACTACAGCCCCCAGCCTTAAAGATGGGTTTTTTACCCCCTACAGTGCCGCTTTTCAAGAAAACGCTGGGATGCTGCCGGGAGTGCTAATCCACGCCCAACTCACGAGCCAAATTCTCAGTACAGTGCTCGACGAGCGACCGCTGTTTTGGTTTTGGCCAAAGTGGGGTGAAGCGGTTTGGATCTGGGTTTGGGCTGCCGTCGGGGGATTGCTGGCATGGCGCATTCAGCATCCGCTCTCTCTAGGGCTGGCTGGGACAGTGGCGCTGGGCGGTTTATTTGGAATTTGCTTGTTTGTGTTTGCGCGAGCCGGCTGGATACCGCTGATACCCCCAGCACTGGCATTAGTGACAGCGGGCGGGAGTATCTTGGCTTATAAATTACTCTACAACGCTTTTCACGATGCCTTAACAGGGCTGCCAAACCGGGAGCTGTTTTTGCAGCGCCTCTCTGGGGCGCTAGCCCGCACCAAACAGCGTAAAACCGCTCTATTTGCCGTACTTTTTTTGGATGTTGACCGCTTTAAGGCTGTCATTGACAGCATGGGGCACAGAACAGCGGATAAACTGCTAGTAAATGCGGCGCACAGGTTAAAAGCATGTCTGCCCAGCAAAACCACAATTGCGCGGGTGGCTGGAGACGAGTTTGCCATCCTGCTGGAAGATATTAGCAATGTCAGTGAGGCGACCCGCGTGGCTGACCGGCTGCAAAAGGAAATGACATTACCGTTCAGATTAAACGGGCAAGAGATATTCACAAGTTTTCAC
>CAZJNL010000238.1:0-7101 GCA_964546515.1 uncultured Oscillatoria sp. | reverse complement strand
CGAACTTTGGGCTTTAGCCCAACTACGAACTTTGGGCTTTAGCCCAACTACGAACTTTGGGACGGGCTGCAGTGGGCCAAGGGGCGGTGGCCTCATGTGGGCCAAAAGGGTGCCGGTGGGGCTGAGTGGGAAATTTTTCGGTTGCCGGTTGAAAATAGTTGCGCAAATTGCCGGCAGGTGTGTTATAGTAACAGAGTGTGCGAGGGCATGTAGCTCAGTGGATAGAGCATTAGATTCCGGTTCTAAGGGTCGGGGGTTCAAATCCCTCCATGCTCGTTGACGGTTAAGTCTATCAAATCCTTGTGGGATAAGGATTCTGGGGAATAAAAGGCCCGGTGCGGCTGTTGAGATCGTGTTTTTAAAGTAATTGTTGAGCCCGATTGGGCCAAATTGCACGCCGGCACCCCCGTGAAAGTAACGTAGAGGCGGATTGGAAATCTGCTTTCTACGTTCCTCCAAAAGGGGCCAATTTAGCGGTTGGAATCGTCTGACTTCTTGCCCTGAACTCCCTTAAGAATTCGGCCAAGTTCGCTCTTTTCATCAACTGAAATGCGACTGGGCGAACCGCTGATAATCCGCTCGTAATTGCGGAAGGAATCCTTAATTTCTGGGCCGTTTTCAGTAATCGTGTACTCGCGAATGCCTTTGTCGTGCCAAGAACCCCGCATTTTGAAAACGTTGATGGCCCGCGCCATTTCTCCCCGGATTTCGACGTACTGCAGCATTAAAATGGTGTCGGTAATGGTGGAAATGTGGGAATCGGTAATGGAGTGGGAACCCATAAATTGGTCAGTGGTGTTGGTGAAGAAGCCGGTGATCTCCTCTTGCTTGGCATAGCCGGTGACGCCAATCACAAACTGCCGGAAGGCGTTGTTGCTGACTCCGCGCTCCAATGCGGAGAGCGAGTCGATGGCGAGGCGAGAGGGCTTGAATTGAGTGAGTTCCGACTTAATGATTTGCAGATGATCTTCCAATCCAGCTGATTCCGGGTAGGCGCAGATAATTCTCAGCCAGCCCCGGCGTTCCATCTCCTCAAAATCAATGCCCCAAGAGTAAGCGTTGCGCAACAGCTGGGCGCGGGACTCTTCGTAGGCGAACAGCAGAGCGCGTTCGCCATTCAAGCAGGCATTTTCCACAAACTTGCTCACCAGCAGGGTTTTGCCGGTGCCGGTTGCGCCGGTGGCCAGAATGATAGAGTCCTTGAAGAAACCGCCCCCGCACATTTCGTCGATAGTTTTCACGCCACTGGACACCCGGACATTGGAAGAACGCTGAGTCAGTCGCATCGCACCGAGTGGGAAAATGTTGATGCCTTCATTGGTCATCGTGAAAGGGTATTCCCCTTTCATGTGGGTAGTGCCTCGCAGCTTCAAAATCTCAATTGTGCGGCGGCGGCGCTCTCCTTCCAAGACATTGCGGACGATCACCACATTATCCGAGACAAACTCCTCGACGCCGAAACGGGCGACCTGACCGTATTCTTCTGTCCGCTCTGTGGTCATAATTGTCGTAGCGCCGACTTGTTTGAGGCGAGCCACGAGGCGAAATATCTCGCGTCTCACCACGGAAGCGGCGTCATATTGCTGGAATACAGCGGTAACCGAGTCGATGGAAACCCGCTTGGCTTTGTACTTGCGAATGGCGTACTGAATCCGCTCGATCAAGGCGGACAGGTCAAAATTGCCGACCACATCTTGTCCTTCTGGATCGGGGGAGGCGTCCAGAATAAACAATTTGCCTTGCTCCACTAAGCGCTGTAAATCCCAACCAAAGCTGCTGGCATTTTTAATAATATCGATGGGAGATTCTTCAAAGGTAACAAACACCCCCGGCTCGTCAAAATAGATGATGCCGTTGTAGAGAAACTGCACAGCCAGCAGCGTCTTGCCGGTGCCAGAAGTGCCGCTGACTAAGGTGGTTCTGCCCACCGGCATGCCTCCATGACTGATGTCATCGAAGCCTTCTATCATCGTGCGAATTTTTTGGACTCCCACAGCTGGCAATTGATTGCTTTGCCCAATTGAATCGGCTTCATTCATAGCTTTGGCTTATATAAAAGCGAACCTAACTAGAGAAACACAACATCCCTCCCCAGATACTTTTACCATAAAACCTGTACCCGGGAGAAACATGTTGTGCGAGAACCTCTGTCTAACTATAGGTTCGATTCCTCTTCACACAGTTCTTCATAGAGGAGGTCTAACCCAATTAAGACTTTCTCTCTGTCCGAGAGATCGCCAATAATTTTGCGCACCGGCGGCGGCAATATCTTGGACAGGGTTGGGGTTGCGAGAATTTTGTCCTCCTCCGCCAGTTGCGGATTTTTGAGTACGTCTATCACCTTGAGGGCGTATACCCCCTGAAACTCCTGTTCGAGGATGTTCTTGAGTGTTTTCAAAGCTCGAACAGAGTTGGGAGTATTCCCAGCCACGTACAGCTTGAGGACATAGGTCTTTTTTAGAGTAGACATACATGCAAGTTAGGGGTGTTAGGCGTGGGACTGGGGACTGGGGACTGGGTAAGTCTCACGTCCAAAGTCCTGCAGAAAGCAGAAAGCAGAAAGAAGAAAGCTGAAAGATTACCTCAAGACTCTCTAGGAATAGACCGGCGATACATTTCGCACAGGTGAGCGATTATATCAATCAGTGTCAAGCGGTAGTCAAGCAGCACTTCTTCGCTTCTACCTTCTAATTTTAACTGTTTGGCAAATTCGTCCATTAAGTCCATATGAATTTCCACTATATTAGTTACCGGCACATCCCCAAAAAAAGCGCTGTTCACAAAATCGTCTATTTTTTGGTTGAGGGAGTCATCTTTAGAAAAATAATTCAAAATGATTTGCCGGTAGTCGGATTTTAGGGTTTCTAAAAATTTTTGCCTTTCTGCCAGAGGCAGGTGCCGCAGAAAGCGCTGGGGATTCCGTTTGTAGTACACACCTAGATATCCTAATCGCTCCCTCAATTTTTCAGCAAGCCGGCGCTGCTGCTGCATCAGGAAATGCTCAGTGGTGAGTTGGGTGCTGCTTATAACATCACAAGCCAGATTTGTCAAGGATCCAGGGGGAGACAGGTTGAGGAATTCGCCCAGCGCTTGGTCAATATAACCCGCAATCTGGCTGAGTTGGGAGCCGGATACCTTGATTTCGGCGGTGTGGTAGAAACAAGTGGGATGAGCCTCGTTGAGAGCGGCATTCAGTGGAATCGCAGCAGGCAGAGTGGCGGGAGTTGAAGGGGGCTGATACAGTTCGCCGTTGCTCCCTGGGGCGGGTGTGAAGTGCACAATCACAGCCGGCAGCAGGATGGCAGCAGAGCGCAGCTGGGCGGTGAGCGGCGGCAAGCACCGGTCAGCCTGCAATATCAGACAGTCAAGTCGTTGCTTTTCGCTCTCGACAAACTGCAAGAATTCGGCTTCCGAGTAGAAGTAAGTGACAACATAGCGCTCGCTAGCCAAAAGTCCCGTGAGGGACTCGGCCACCCGGTGAGAGCGCAGGAAGATACAAATAGAGAGTTGTGGGCGCAAAGGCTTTGGCTGTGAAGGGACGTTCGTGGCTGTTCGCGTTTCAGCATCCGTAACTAAAGGAGCCTGCTGAACAGGAGACTTAATCCTTACTTAAACATTCAACCTGTAATTGTAACCAATTGTAAGCGTAACGCATTAGAGAACCCCACGAGCGGGTAATAATTGAGCTGTCCCCCTTCAGAGTTTCAAGGGCTGTCGCGTCTTTGATGGCGTCAGTTGAGTTTGTGATGGACTTTGGCGGCGCTCTGCCCGGGCCAGCCGAATCGTGCCACCCGTAGCTGTGTGGGGGCCGCGTCTCTCCGACAGCAAGGTTTGTGATGTCAATACCCACCATTTATTTGCGAGCATTTCTCCAGGCAGTGCCCACCTGCGGGCAGGCGTCAAGGCTGGCAACAGTGCTGGAAATTTTCAGCCTCGGTCAGTGCGAGCGCCTGGCAGTCGTCAGCGAGGGGCAACGCCCTCTGGGATTGGTGCACTTGCGCCGCTTGATGCCCCTGCTCACCAAGGGGCTGCAACCGGACCGCAGCCTGCTGCAACCGGCTGCCACTCCCTCGGTCACAGGTACAGTATTCCCAGGTTTAGACCTCGAACAACTGCTCTCGGCAGCAGGGCCGGCGCTGATCGAGCCTGTGGCCATCTTGAGCGCCGATCTCAGCCTCAGCCAATTCTGGCCATACCTGCAAGAGGAAAAGCAAGCCGGTGCTAGCGAGCGGGACTGGGCCTTGGTCGATGCAGCGGGACAATTCTTGGGACTGCTCGACCGGCAGCGGCTGCTGCAGTTCCTGGCGGCGCACTGGCTTCCCGAGTTGGAAGCTCCAGCCGTGGCAATGGCAGCGCCAGAAAGTTCCCAGCCCTCAATTTTAAATTCTCAATCCAATTCCCAAGGCATTGCTGATTCCTCATCGCTCAACTCTCTCGACACCCTAATAGAACTCTTGGAGCGACTGCCGTTGCCCCTGAGGTTGCTTTCCAGTACGGGTCAGGTACGGTCTAGCAATCTAGCATGGCACCGGCATTTTCCAGAAGTGCCAGCCAACCCAGACGGGAGGGGACAGGAGCCAGAAAACCAGGGGCTGGAACGGGCAACAGGCGCGGAGTGGGCGACGCTAAGTGGCCCCGAGGGCAGCCAAGGGGAGGGGGCTGACCCGTGCACTTGGGCTTCTCTGCCCTTGTGGTGCCAGCCCGCATGGTGCAAGCCCCTCCCCCCGGAGGGGGGCAAAGAACGTCCCCCCTTCGGGGGGCCAAGAACAGCTGAACCGGCAGCCTGCCTGAGTGTCTGCCGGCTGCCCAGTGGCTCCGAGCAAATCTGGCAGTTTGTCAAACTGCCGCTGGGCATTGCAATGCCGGGACCTCGCCAACCGCAGCCGCCGGACGGTGAAAAACGTCCCCCCTTCGGGGGGCAAAAAGAACGTCCCCCCTTCGGGGGGCAAAAAGAACAACAACTCGAAACCCTGTCCGCTGCCAGCTTGCAGGCACTGCGGGCCGGTGGGGCTGAGCGGCTGTCGGACTCTCAGGTTGGCGTCAGCACAGGGGAAGAAGCCGCCACTGAGGGGGGCGAAGAAGAAACCCTGTGGCTGCTGCTGGCTCAGGACGTCACCGAGCAACAGCAGGTAGCTAGAGAGCTGGCGGCTAAAAATGCCGATTTAGTGCAGCTGAACCGGCTGAAAGATGAATTTTTAGCCTGCATCAGCCACGAACTCAAAACCCCGCTCACCGCCATTTTGGGGCTGTCTAGCTTGCTCAAAGATCGAGCCATCGGGCAGCTAAACGAACGCCAAGCCCGCTACGCTCAACTGATCTACCAGAGCGGGCGTCAGCTGATGACGGTGGTGAATGACATTTTAGACCTGACTCGCATGGAAAGCGGCCAGCTGGAACTGGTTCTCGAGCCAGTTTCCGTGGGGGCGGTGTGCCAGCGGGCCCTAAAACAAGCCCGGCAACTGCAATCCGGGGCAGCAGCCGGAGGCTCAAGCGCCACAACTCGAAACCCTCCTGCAGAGGGCACCGCCGGGGATTCGACTTCCGAAGAAGCTTCGCAAGTCGAGTTTACCCTGGAAATTGAAGCCGGTATCGAGACGCTGATCGCCGATGAGATGCGCCTGCGGCAGATCCTGGTCAATCTCCTGTCCAACGCCTTTAAGTTCACAGAACCGGGAGGAGCCACCGGCTTGAAGGTGAGTCGCTGGGAAGGCTGGATTGCCTTTACCGTTTGGGATACAGGAATTGGCATCCCTGAAAGCAAGCAGCACCTGATATTTCAAAAATTCCAGCAGCTGGAAAATCCCCTGACGCGCCGGTTTGAGGGCGCGGGGCTGGGACTGGTCGTCACCCGAGGGCTGGCCCGCCTGCACGGCGGCGATGTCAGTTTTATTTCCAGTGAGGGGAAGGGCAGCCAGTTTACCTTGCTGCTGCCGCCGCGCCCCCCGCTGAACTCCGCAGTCAAAGGGGAGCCTGGAATCGCGGAAGCCGGACGCCGGCACCGCCTGGTGCTGATTGTGGAGGCAGTGCCGCAGTTTATCGAAGCGCTGACCGAGCTGCTCACCGGCTCGGGCTATCGGGTGGTGATTGCCCGCACCGGCACAGAGGCTCTCGACAAGGCTCGCCGGTTCGCGCCGGCGGCGATTTTCCTCAATCCAGTGCTGCCACTGCTCTCCGGCTGGGACTTGCTGACGCTGCTCAAGTCGGATGCGGCCACCCGCCAGATTCCGGCGATTGTCACAGCAACCCGGGCGCACAAGGAACAAGCGTATCAGCACCGAGCGGATGGCTTTTTGACCCTGCCGGTGAGTCAAAGGGCACTGCAGCAGGTGCTCGGCAGCCTCACCCCGCAGAAGCCAGAACCCGCCAGAGCGCTGACGGTTCTGCGCCTGAACGCGCTGTCCGAGCAGGCTGCGGTTGCCGCTCAACAACACAGTACAGCTGACAGCTTCATGCCGGCTGACAGTCTCAACAGCCTGTTGCAGCGTGCAGGGTACCGGGTGTTAGAAGCAGATGACCTGGAGCAGGCAGAACTCCTCGCCGGACTTTGGCAGCCGGATGTCCTGTTGCTCGATACTGCCGGCCGGCTGCCAGACCCCCTGGCCTACCTGAAACAGCTGAGCCAGCACAGCAGTTTGGCCAAGCTGCCCTTGGTGGCGCTGGAGCCAGAGATCGCTGTGGCGGCTTGTCAAGTGCCGGAACTTTCCGTGTTTCCGGAACCGCCTGGAGCGGGTTCCGCCCAGTCAGGTATTCTTGGCTCCCCTTTGGGGAGACCGGCACCGTCCGCTCTGTTGCAGCTGCTGACGGTAGCTGCGGGCATGAGCTGCCAGCCGGTTATTTTAGTGGTGGACACCTCCACACTGCCGGACTTGCCAGCACCGTCTCATCCCACTTCCGATCCCGCTTCGTCTGGCCTGCCCCACCCAAAGGCAACCCCTGATCCCAGGGAACCTCTGCCCACAGGCCAGCCCCACCCAAAGGGAATGGCTGCCTTTGCGGGAAGGGGCACGGGTGTGGGGCCTCCAGGGGGGCTGTTAGCTCAAACCCCCACCCTTCAACCCCCCCAGCCTTTCACCCCCCCCTGTTCTTCTATAACCCCTACCC
>CAZJNL010000237.1:0-7102 GCA_964546515.1 uncultured Oscillatoria sp. | reverse complement strand
CCAATGCTTCGCCCCTACATCGGATCTTGTGTAGGGGCGAAGCATGAGCGCGACTGTTTGTGGGACTCAAGGAAAGAATTACATCCGCTCATGCTTCGCCCTTCCCCTAACGCTACCCACAGACAACCTCTAAAAAGCTAACCCCAAAAGGGGGTATAGAGCGGGGTAAGACCCTACATCAATTCGCCAACAGTCTCTTGAAATCGCGGCTATACAGACAAAGCCCGCCTTCGCGGGCTATTCCTCAGGAACGAGGGGTGAACAAGGGGTGAGAAAAGGTTAAAAAATATGGATGTTTTAGAAAGTGTGAAAATGGCTGCTCAGACGCTGGTGGCAAATCGGATGCGCAGCGCTCTGACAATGTTGGGAATTATTATTGGCAATGCTTCTGTGATTGCTATGATTGGGGTGGGTGAGGGTGCGCAGCGGTTTGTGGCCGGCCAGTTGGAGGCTCTGGGGCCAAATGTGCTGTTTGTGACGCCGGGGAGTGAGGAGGCTAATAGGTTTCCCGGGCCGCCACCGCAGACTCTGGTGCTGGCAGATGCGGTGGCGATCGCAGCGCAGGTTCCTTCTGTGACGGTTGTTGCGCCGGAACTCAACAGCAGTGAGTTGGTGAGCTACCGCAATAAGAATTTTTCGGCGACGCTCACCGGCACTACGCCGGATTATTTGCCGGTGCGCAGTTTTGAGGTGGCTAAAGGGCGGTTTTTCACGGATTTGGATGTGCGGCGGAATAAGCTGGTGGTGGCGCTGGGTTCGGATACGGCAAAGGAACTTTTTGGGGATGCGGACCCGATCGGTCAGCCGGTGCGCATTAAAGATGCTAGCTTTGAGGTGATTGGGGTGATGAAGCCTAAGGGTTCGTCTTTTGGGATGAATATGGATGAGACGGTTTTTGTGCCGGTGACGACTATGGCTAACCGGATTGTGGGGCGGACTTCTCCCTATGGGATTTCGCTGACTGTTATCTATGTGAATGCTAGGAATCAGGAAAGCATGGATGCGGCTCAGTTTCAGATTGAAAATTTGCTGCGGCTGCGCCACAAGATTGCGGACGATAATGATTTTACGGTTCAGAGTCAGAAGGATTTGCTGAAAACTACGGGGGCGGTGACGGGCGCTCTGACTGTGATGCTGGCGGCGGTTGCCAGCATCTCGCTTTTTGTGGGGGGAATTGGTATAATGAATATTATGCTGGTGTCGGTGACTGAGCGCACTCGCGAGATTGGCTTGCGCAAGGCTATTGGGGCGTCGGAGCGCGATATTCTGTTTCAGTTTATCATTGAGGCGGTGATTCTGTCTGTAACCGGCGGTTTGGTTGGGATTATGACTGGCAGCGGGGGGGTGCTTCTGGTGGGGGCGCTGACGCCTTTGAAGGCGGGGGTGTCGCCGGTGGCGGTGGCTCTGGCTACTGGGGTTTCTGGGGCTATCGGTCTGTTTTTTGGGGTGGTGCCGGCGAGCCGGGCTGCTAAACTTGACCCTATTGTTGCTTTGCGGAGTGAATAAGATGCAAAATAAAGTTAGCCCTCTATCTTCTGCTGTGGGTGTGGGGGGAAAGCGGGCGATTGTTCAGCTGGAAAATGTTTGTAAGGTTTACGGGATGGGGGATATTGAGGTTCGCGCTCTCAATGGGGTGAGCCTGACAGTTGAGCAGGGGGAGTATTGCTCGATTATGGGGGCTTCTGGTTCGGGGAAGTCTACGGCGATGAATATTATTGGCTGTCTGGACAGGCCCACTTCTGGAAGGTATTTTCTGGATGGGGTGGATGTGGCGCGAATGCCTGAGGGAGAGCTGGCGAAGATTCGCAATGTAAAGCTGGGGTTTGTGTTCCAGCAATTTCACCTTTTGCCGCAGCTGACGGCGCTGGAAAATGTTATGCTGCCTATGGTGTATGCGGGGGTTGCTAGTGGGGAGCGCCGGCAGCGAGCGGCTGAGGCGCTGGTGCGGGTGGGGTTGCAAAATCGGATGAATAATAAGCCGAACCAGCTGTCGGGTGGGCAGCAGCAGCGGGTTGCGATCGCTCGGGCGATTGTTAATAGGCCGGTGCTGTTGCTGGCTGATGAGCCTACGGGGGCTTTGGATTCTAAGACGACTCAGGAGGTGATTGATATTTTTTCGGAGTTGAATGCCGGTGGGATTACTATTGTTATGGTGACGCACGAGCCGGATGTGGCTCGCTGCACGCGCCGGATTGTTTGGTTCCGGGATGGGCAGGTGATCCACTCTCATTTAAAGCCTGAGGAGTTGGGGCATGCGGTTTTTTGAGTTTTAATAAAGTAGGGTGCCGTTCCGAGTGGTAACGCACCCTTATTGTAGCATTTTTTTGGGATGATGCGGGGGGCTGGCGATTGAAAGATGCTGTTGGCGGAGCCGTGATGGGTTAGACCTTTTGGCTGGGAAGTAAAGAACGGCGTAAGCGTTGCGGCTGCGCTAACGCCCCTACCAAAGTATCCTGTAGGGGGGAAGCATGAGCGCGACTATATGTGCAATTAGTGAAAAGATCGCATTTGCTCATGCTTCGCCCAACCCCAGAGCGCAAGCCACAGAGTTTTGTTGGGTTGGATTCGGTTTCCACCGGCATTCTACCGGCTTTTGAAACCCGCGCTGGCGCACGCCGCGCTTTCTTAGGCGGGTTTTGTCGGGAGGGTGTCACTTTTGAATCCGGGCTCGTGTAGAGACAAGGGCATGTCGCGTCTCTACAATTAGCCGGTGCAGGCGGGCGAAAGTCTGTCGAGCCTGAGTTTTTAATGTTCGATCCCCCCTTGCCCCCCCTTAAAAAGGGGGGCGCAAGAGAATGTCCCCCCCTTTGTAGGGGCGGTGCCACCCACGGAGACCGCCCCGGCTAGGGGGGGATCAAAATCTGACCTTTGGGGTGCCGTACTCACACTAACGCACCCTACACTTGTGGTAAGTTGAAGGGTGTGGATAGGAAAAGAGGTAGGTTTTGGGTCGTGGTTCTTTAACTGTTGTTGGCACCGGCATTCAACTGGTGGGTCATCTGACTTTGGCGGCTCGGTCTTGGATTGAGGGCGCGGTAATGGTGCTGTTTGCTGTGGCTGACCTGCTGACGGCTAAGTGGCGGCTGTCTCTCAATCCGGCGGCTGAATCTTTGCCCTATGATACCGGCAATTTGCGGCGCAGAACAACCTATGATGAAATGGTGGAGCGGATTTTGGTTGAGGTTCGCTCGGGGTTGAATGTCTGCGCTGTTTTTTACGGTCATCCGGGGGTGTTTGCTGACCCGGCTCACGAGGCGATTCGGCAGGCTCGTCGGGAGGGGGTTCGGGCAGAAATGCTGCCCGGTATTTCGGCGGAAGATTGTTTGGCAAGCTGATTTGGGGGTTGACCCGGGACGCAATGGCTGTCAGAGTTTTGAAGCCACGGATTTTCTGAGCCGCCGGCGCTTATTTGACCCGACTAGCGTTCTGATTTTGTGGCAGATTGGTTTCACCGGCAATTTGGGGTTTTACAAGGAAGATGCGCACTTGCGGGGTTTGAAGGTGTTGGCTGAGGTTTTGCAAACCCATTACGGTTCTGAACATGAGGTGACGGTTTATGAGGCGGCGGTTTACTATCCGGTGTGCGAGCCGGTTATTCAGCGGATGCGCCTGTGCGAGTTGCCAAATGCTTCGGTGACGCCGGTTTCGACGCTTTATGTGCCGCCCAAAGCCCCTGCGCCGGTGGATGCGGAAATGATGGCGCGGTTGGGGATTTCTGTTGGGCCAGGGCAGGGCCGGTGTGATTCAGAAAATCTGTAGGTGCCGGTGAGAGGTGAGGTGTGCTTTAATATTGCACATCAGTAAGTAAAGCGGGTGGTGTGGGGTTCAGGATGTGCGGGAATCAAGCGCAAGAGGAAACTCTGGCAACCCTCAACCGGGCCATCGAACAGAATCCTGAGGACAGTCGGGCCATTGCCCGCCGGGGGGAGAGGTGCCGGCTGGCGGGGCGCTATGAGGACGCTCTGGCTGATTTTAACCGGGCGATTGCGCTGCAGCCTGACTACGCCTGGGCCATCGCCCACCGGGGCGAGACTTACTATCTGCTGAAACGCTATCGGGAAGCTTTGGCTGATTTTAACCGAGCGGTGGAACTCCAGCCCACCTACGTTTGGGCGCTGGCGCACCGGGGCGTCACTTTGGAGTACATGAGACGCTATCAGGAAGCCCTGGCTGACCTGAACCGGGCCATTGAACTGCTTCCTGACTACGCCTGGGCCTTGATCCACCGAGCTCGCACCTACGAGCAGATGAAATGCTATGAGCGAGGGCTGGAAGATTTTGACCTGGTTATGGCCCTTGACAAAAAGATTATCGGAGACTGGCACAGAGAGCGCGGGTTGCTGTTCAGTTTTCTGAGGAGATATGCTGAGGCGATTGAATACTACGAGCAAGCGCTGCAGGAGAACCCACAGGATTATTTTGCTTTGTATGGTGTTGTGAGCGTCAAGACTCTGTGAAAGGGGCTGGCCGAAACTCAAACAGAAATCAATGAAGTGCGTGCCGTATTGCTCTCCTTGGTGAATACGGAAGCCGGTAGTGACGCTCTTTATGGCCTTGATGGCTTGGCTGCCCTTGAGGGGAAAACTGACCAAGCTCTGAACTATCTGCAAGAGGCTATCTCGCTCAATGACTACCGCGCTGACACGGCATATCACGATCTGGTGAAGGCTTGAGCTGCGTGCTGACCCACGCTTTCAAGCCTTCATCGCTCACGTTACAAAGCCTGAAGTGTGAGCTGCGTTATTCAACGGGAGGCGGATACTTAAGGACAAATTGGCAGACAATGTTCCATTAATCAGATTCCAGAAACCTATGAAAGGAGGTATCGCTTGAGTAATTTATTGCATTTCTTGACCGACTTGGCCACTGACCCTAAGAAGCAAAGAGCGTTCGTTAAGGTTCCTGCGGCACTGATGGATGCAGCCGGACTGTCAGAAGCGGATAAGGCTGCGATTGAGAGCGGAGATAAAGCTAAAATTGCTGCGCCCTTTGTAGCAGAATTTCCTGAAATAGCTTGTGCAGCTTTTGATCCCGCTCCCGATCCCTTGCCCGATCCAGATCCCTCACCCCCTGCGGAACCCCTACCCGATTCAGAACCTTCAGACTCAGCAATGGATACGAACGTATATCAGCTTGTCTGAAAATACAGGGCTGTTTCATTTTTTTATTTTCCAACCCCCGCCAGGGAATCTGCTACTGACCGAGAAGCTAAACTTCTCTAAAGAAAGCTGAAATTTATCTGTCCAGTCCATTTTAACTGTTTGACCGAGAATGTGAAGAAGGCGCGTCAGCCATATTCGCATCCTTAGGCAAAAACAGGGCTGGGTGTCAGAAAGTTCAATCTTTTGGAAGTCTGTAATTCCAGGCTGGGGGTTTTTCTTAAGATGCAATAGGGCAAATTAGTGAGGTGTATCGCTGCTATTTTTAGAGGGGAGGAGGAAATCTATCCCAGGAACACATTTGTTAACTGCTGTCAGCACCAAAACTTAACTAGCTGGCTTTCCAAGGGAGTAATGATTTCGGACAAGACAGATTCAAAAGGCTCTGCACACACAATAGAAAGGAAACCGTCTAATGGAGCCAGAACACCCTGACCGACCTCAACAGGGCGATTGCCCAGAATCTTGACGACATTACAGCCCTTACTAAGCGAGGTGAAACCTACCGGCTGATGGAACGCTATTCCGAAGCCCTGACGGATTTCAACCGAGTCATCAGTTTAAAGCCCGACCACGTTTGGGCAATCGCCCATCGGGGAGAAACCTACCGCCAGATGAGATGCTATGAAGAAGCTCGGGCTGATTTTAACAGAGCCATTGACCTGAATCCTGACCACGCTTGGGCTATTGCCCATCGGGCTGCGACTTATCGCCGGCTGGTTCGCTATGAAGAAGCTATAGCTGACTTTAACCGGGCTATTGATTTAAAATCTGATTATGCTTGGGCGATCGCCTACAGGAGCGTGATATATGTCATAATGGATCCCTATGAGGAAGCGCTTGCAGAGTTCGATCGGGCAATCGCGCTTAATGAGGCTATCGCCAGTCATTGGGGTAATGAGCGGGGATGTTCGCTCAGCTGTTTGGGACGGTATGCTGAAGCAATTGAAAGTTGCAAACAAACCTTCAAAGCAAGGCCAAATGACCCCATTTCTCGTTACTTGATTGCCGGGATTCAGGTACGCTGGCAAGGGTTAGCTGAGGCGCAACCCCACATCGACAAAGCACGAGCAGCGTTCCTGTCTATGACGGATGATGAAAGGTATGGGGCGGATTTTTACGGAATTCATGCTGCCACTTACGGACTGGGTGGCTTGGCTGCTCTTGAGGGGCGCTCTGAAGAGGCGTTGAACTATCTGCAAGAGGCGATATTACTTGAAGACAACCTGAAAATTGAAATGGTGCCTCATGACTTGGCATGGCTTGACCTTCGCTCTGACCTTCGGTTTCAAGCGTTAACCGCGATATCTAAATGACGAAAGTAAAATCCTATTAAAGAGTGAAATGCTCCTGTCTGGCAGATTGCTCAATTTTATGAATTAACACTGTAACCCCGCCCTAGCGGGGTTTTTTCTTAAGCAGGGATGGGCAAATAGGTTGCCGGCACCGGCACTCAACTGGTTGGCCATCTGGCTTTGGGGGCGCGGGCACAGATTGAGCAAGCGGTCATGGTGCTAGTGACGGCAAAATGGTTGCAGTGACTGTAGCGGTTTATCCGCTGCGATCGCCTGCTATCCAGCGGATGCGCCTGTGCGAGTTGCCTTTGGCTTCGGTGACGCCGATTTCGACGCCCCAGGTGCTCCTATCCCTACCTGCCGGCACAAGCAACTGAGAGAGTGTTTATAAAGAAAACGTGAAGGAGCCAGAAACCGGGTTTCTTGTGGTGCCATTACATATCAGCTTCCCCAGCAAAAGAAACCCGGTTTCTTACCAGCTCGCCTGCCTTAACAATTACTTTATAAACAGTCTCTGAAATCCTTCCAGCTAGCCCCGCTCAATGTTTTTCAGGAAACTGATGCTGGGGGCAAAGAAAAATTCCCCTCCCTTCACGGTAATAAAATCTAAAAAATCCACCTGCACCCGCTCGTCTTTGCCCCACTGTT
>CAZJNL010000236.1:6126-7103 GCA_964546515.1 uncultured Oscillatoria sp. | reverse complement strand
CGACACTGCGTTACACTTACGGGTTGCGCCGATCTTCGATTTTGGTGGCGCTGTTAAATGCGACGTTTCTGCTGCTGGCTACAGGGGGGATTGCTTGGGAAGCAATTCAGCGGTTGCGCGAGCCTGGAACGGTTGCTGGGGGTGTGGTGATAGGCGTTGCGGCTGTGGCGATTGCAATTAATACGGCAACGGCTTTGATGTTCATGTCTGGGAGTAAGGGGGATTTGAATATTCGAGCGGCGTTTTTGCACATGGCTGGGGATGCTTTGGTGTCTGTTGGTGTGGTGATTGCCGGTGTGGTGATTTTGGTGACGGGCTGGTTTTGGTGCGATCCGGTGATGAGTTTGATTGTTGTTGCGGTGATTGTGGCGGGTACTTGGGAGCTGCTGCGAGAATCTGTTAATCTGGCGCTGGATGGGGTGCCGGTTTCTGTGGAGCCGCTGGCGGTGCGCACTTATTTGGCTGAGTTACCGGGTGTGGCGGGGGTGCATGATTTGCACATCTGGGGGATGAGTACGACGGAGATTGCGCTGACGGCTCATTTGGTGATGCCGGCGGGATGTCCGGGAGATGGGTTTTTAGTGCGGGTTTGTCAGGAGCTTCACGATAATTTTGACATCGATCATCCGACGCTGCAAGTGGAAACCGGCGATCCGAGTCATCCGTGCCGGTTAGCTTCGGAGCATGTGGTTTAGGGGATAATTTTTTCTAGTTTTCTCGTTTCTGGGGACAGGCGATCCGCCTGGACTACGGTGGGAGGGTTTTTTGGGGACAGGCGATCCGCCTGGACTGCGGCGGGAGGCTTTGAAATGATCTCATGGCCAGTATCAAGGGTTAGAGACGCGATTCGGCGTTCTACAAGAGTTTTGCAATCCCTCGTGGGAACGTTCCTTTGTCGGCGGTGCCGACTTATTATTTCTCGTTTTTGGGGACAGGCGATCCGCCTGGACTGCGGCGGGAGGCTTTGAAATGATCTC
>CAZJNL010000236.1:0-6026 GCA_964546515.1 uncultured Oscillatoria sp. | reverse complement strand
TGGCCAGTATCAAGGGTTAGAGACGCGATTCGGCGTTCTACAAGAGTTTTGCAATAAGGAAACAAATATGGATGCTGAAAGAAATCCTTCAAAGGAAGAGAGATTTAAGAAAGTGCTTGAATCTTTGGAAGACGCTCAGCTTTATGAGCGGGACAGGATGATTTGGGGCGTGAATCGTGTCTACCGGCATGTGGAAGGGGTGGATGGGGATTGGCTGGAAAAGTGGGGGTAAGATCAGGAAGATGAGCAGCCGGTGAGGTATGCTGAAGGCAGTTTAGAAGAAAGGGAGCAACTTGTGAGAGCGGAAGAAATCAAGAAGGAGCTAAAGCGTTTGAGCCTGCTCGCCGCTTCAGTGGAGCCTGGGTTGGCCAATAGACTAGAAGAGATGAGCCGGTGGGTGAAAGACAAAAAGCCCGGTTTGCTGGTACGGAAAAAAACTGTACTGTTATTTCTGTTGCAGCTCATCGAAGATGCTAGATTTTGCCTGGATATCAAAGCCCTCACTCCCGAACAAAGGCAAGTGGTTTTTGACCGGATGACACCCAGCCAGAGGTACTGGCATGGATACCTTTTACCGAAATGGTTTAATGAGCCAGATCCGAAGCTTTATATTTGGAAGCAAAAAATAATGGCGGGAGATTTTACGGAGGATGACTATCCTTTGATTAAGCTTCTTTTATATCACGCCCAAAAAAGTGGTGGGAGTGCCGTTCGGCGCTACATCATTGATTTATCGATGGCCACGGATTTGGTTGTCAGCGGTCATTATGGGGTTCCCCTCTGCGTTCAACTGACGACGGTTGCTAGCGAACTGGCAATAGACAAGAAGCAAGCTTGGGAAGTGACTCTCCGGTACTGGGGAATAGAGCGAGGGCTGTTCGTCAGTTTTAATCCGGGGAATCAACCTGATATTATTGGGTTCCTAGCGGATGAGATTGTCCGGCTGAGTGACGAGCTGCCTTCTGTGTGTTATAATGAATGGAGCGTAGAGCAATAAAAGGAATATGGAAGTTCAAATCAAAACCTCAAGCGAAGCTCAATTAGAAAAGGCTCTGGAATCTCTGCGAAGGACTGAAATTTTGCAGCGAGACTGGATGATTTGGGGTGTAGATTGTGTCTCCCGGCATGTGGAAGGGGTGGATGGGGATTGGCTGGAAAAGTGGGGGGAAAATGAGGAGGATGATCAGCCGGTGAGGGAGGCGGGAGGGAGGTGAGAAGTTGGTGTTTTGAGTGCCGGTGATATCCCTCCAGTTTCAGGAGGCCTGATGTCTGGGGCAACCTGAACCGAATTGGGGATATTTATCAGCCTTACTTCTCGGCAAATGGTGCCGGCGGGTAACAGTTACACCGGCACGCGGTTTGAGCGGGTGAGGAAAGAGCTTCAGGAGTGCGCCACCGGCTCAAATTGCAGGGCGATTTTAGCCGCGCAGCTGCTTCCCGCAGGGGAATCGCATCTATAGCAGATTCCAACTGAGTGAGTATCAGATATTGATCCCCCCCTTACCCCCCCCTTAAAAAGGGGGGGAACAAGTAAGCCCCCCTTTTTAAGGGGGGTTGGGGAGATCGAACCGCACTCCTCAGGTGAAAAGTGCTACACACAGTACAGGCCAGACAGTACAGGCGAGACAGTACAGGCGAGACAGTACAGGCGAGACAGTACAGGCGAGACAGTATAGGCCAGACAGTACAGGCCAGACAGTACAGGCCAGACAGTACAGGCGAGACGCCTGTACTACGTTGAAACCCGCAAGGCAAGGGTTTCTTTGCTCGTTCCCTGGTACTCTACCCTGCGGGAATTGCTCTCACCCTACGGGTTCCGTGCGGCTACAATCTGGGAACGCCGACGAGTAACGCTCCCCATCTAAATCCCTCTCGGCACTTTTTTGTCGGTAAGCGTTGGGGATGCTAGCGAATATAATTAAGACTTGCGCAAAACTGCCAGTCTTAGATTCCTCCAACCCCCCTAAAAAAGGGGGGCTAGTATTCTTCCCCCCTTTTTTAGGGGGGCTAGAGGGGATCTGAGGCCTGAGACTTAGCGCGTGCGTAAGTCCTAATAATCCTTGAGGATACTGCTGCGATTGGAATTGCGCAACTTCCGCAGCGCCTTAGTCTCGATTTGGCGAATGCACTCGTGGGTGACGCCAAATATCCGGCCAATTTCTTCGAGGGTTTTCATGCGCCCGTCATCGAGACCGTACCGCAGGCGCAAAACATGGCGCTCGCGAGGTCTGAGGGTGTCGAGGACGCTGTCCAAATCTTTGCGGAGCTGCTGTTTGACGACCTGATCTTCCGGTGTCTTCCCATCGAACTCAATAAAATCCCCCAGTCGGGAGTCTTCTTCTTTCCCGATGGGGGTTTCTAGAGATATGGGCAGCTGAGCGGATTTAGTGATAAACCGCAGCTTCTCGACGGTCATGTCCAGGCGAAGAGCGATTTCCTCGTCAGTGGGCTTGCGGCCCATTTCTTGAGACAGAAGTTTGGTAGTTTTCTTGATCCGAGAGATTGTTTCGTAAAGGTGAACCGGGAGGCGAATAGTGCGGGACTGATCGGCGAGCGCACGAGTAATGGCCTGACGAATCCACCAACTGGCGTAGGTGGAGAACTTACAGCCTTTTTTGTGGTCAAACTTCTCAGCTGCGTGGATCAGACCCAGATTGCCCTCCTGAATCAGGTCTTGGAAGGACAGATCGCGATTCATGTATTTCTTAGCAATCAAAACCACCAGCCGCAGATTGGACTGCACCAGCTTGTCCTTTGCCTGTCGGCCCAGGCGGAGGCGCTGGCGAAATGCCGGCAAAGGCATTTTAACAGCGGAGGCCCATTCTGAATCGTGGGGAGAGCGCCCCAGCTCGTTCCACAGGTGCTTTCGCACGCGCTCTAATTCCTGCAAATCGGCAATTTGCCGCGCCAGTTCAATCTCTTCGTCAGCGCCAAGCAGCCGAATCTGGCCTATTTCCTGCAAGTACAGGAGAATAGAGTCTTCAGTATAAGCCTTCTTCTTAGCCCGGTCTTTGGGACGACTGTAAGATTTTTGTGAGTCAATCTCTAATTGTTCCGATACGGGAGCAATCTCACCCTCTGTTGTCTGCCGTTCCGTGCGGGATCCATAGGAGCGGGCGGCAAAAGTGGGCGCGATATTGCGCCCCTGCCGGTCGGGTTTCTCAGTTGTGGGGCGCTGGGGTTTTTCGGGCTTCATCCCCGCTTGCTGCGGAGAAATCCCCTGCGCGGTCTGGCGAGGAGTTTTAACTCCATTAACGGATGCAGCGCTACTGATGTTTGTTACCTGCCGAGGAGAAACCTCTAATCGATTCAAAACGGGAAGCACAGTGACATCAGCTGTGGTGCTAAGATCGGTGCTGGTGGCGGTAACAGTGACTTTAAAGGCACCCTTGGCATTGCGGTCAGCTACGAAATGGCCATTTTGGTCAATTCTGCCGCCGGTTGCGTGCCAAACTACGCGCCCGAGCGCTATTTGTTGACCGCGCCGATCCAAACCCCGCACACTGAAGCGCTGGGATTCTTCAGGCTTCATCTGCACTTGCTGGGGAGAAATCAACAGCCTGCTGAGTTGGGGAGGCTCAACTACAGTGACGGATGTAGAGCCACTAATATATCCTACCGTGGCCTTAACAGTAAAGTTGCCCTCGGCTCGACCGGCCTGGAATAAGCCACTACTGTCAATTGTACCGCCGGTGGAACTCCAGCTTACTTTTCCGATACCGATTTCATCGCCGTACTGATCCAGCCCTCGGACAGTAAAACGCTGGCTTTGCCCCGTCTTAATTTGCGGTTGAGAAGGAGAAACCGCCAGTTCGGTCAGCTTAACTACCGTAACAGATGCGGAGTCAGTGACAGCTCCCACCGCAGCTGTTACCGCAAACACACCTCCATGCCGTCGGGCTTTGAAAGTCCCGTTTGTGTCAATTTCGCCGCCGGTGGCTTGCCAAGATACCGGCCCGATGTCCATTTGATTGCCGCGCTGATCCAGCCCTCGAACGCTGAAGGCTAGGCTCTCACCCACCTTAAGCCGTACTTGCTTTTGTGCGATCGCTAACCGTGTCAGTCTCGCAGATTCAACTACTGTTACCGCAGCCGAGCCTTCGCACGCACCTGCAGCAGCCGCGATCGTAAAATTTCCCTCAGTCTGACCGGCGATAAAAGCGCCTTGTGGGCTAATCGTGCCACCCGTTGCCTGCCACGCTACCTGTCCAATGTCGAGCGGCTGACCGTTTTGGTCAAACCCTCTGACGCTGAAGCTTTGGCTCTGACCAAACTCAAGCCGCACTTGTGATGGATAAACAACTATCTGGCTTAATATTGGTCGAGAACGCCCCTGCAAAGTGCGGTGCTGTTGCTCTGTTTGCAGATTCCAAAGCATCGTCCAGTCATTGCTCCAATTGGCGAGCTTCGTTCCATCGGGACTGATAGCGACAGAACCCACAAAGCCGGAGCCTCCTGTGAGAGTGCGCAGTAACTGGCGTTTCTCCAGGTTCCACAGCTTAATCGTCTTGTCATCACTGCCACTAATAAAGGTCAGTCCATCGGGCTGGATAGAAATAGAGTTGATGGCGCTTGAATGTTCAAGTAGTGTTTTGACGCACTCCCAATTCGCTCTGGAACTGTTTGACTCTGTGAACGAATTATTTATCCAATCAAAAAAACCTGGGTTGTAAGAATTGACCCAAATTTTGATGGCCCCATCCAGACTGCCACTAACAAGTGTCTTGCCATCTGGACTGATAGCCAATGCCTGAACACAGTCCGAATGCCCTTCAAGGGTACGGAGCAGTTCGACCTTATTCAAGTCCCATAACTTAATCGTCTTGTCTGTGCTGCCGCTGGCAAGAATCTTCCCATCTGGACTAATAGCGAGAGAACAAACAGTTCCTGAATGTCCTGTAAGCGTGCGCCGCAACTGTCCCGCACTCAAGTCCCATAGATTAATTGTCTTATCGGCACTGCCACTAATAAGAGTCTGGCCATCGGGACTAATGGCGACGGCACTCACCCAGCTAGAATGTTTGGTAAGCGTGCGGTGGAGTTGCCCTGTTTTCAGGTTCCACAGCTTGATGGTACTGTCAGCACTGGCACTTGCGAGGGTATTTCCATCCGGACTGATGGCGACGGACAAAACCCAGCTAGAATGTCCCTCAAAGGTGCGAAGCAATTCCCCTGTTTCCTTGCGCCACAGTCTGACTATCTTCCCACTTCCCCCAGCCACAGTTTGGCTGTCCGGGCTGATGGCCACACTACAAATTATGTCTTTTGCAACAATATCGGGAGATAGCTGCTCATCTGGAGAAGCTAGATAAGGGTTATCTCCGTGAATTAGCCAATAGGCAGCCTGCTGCACCCCTTCTGGTTCATTCTTCAAAGTCTGAATTACTGAGTCCCAACTGGCAAGTCCTGACTTGAGCGTCTCTGAAAGCGCCGCCACCCGCGATTCTACCTCATCTCTTGGCAGACGTGGATTCTCTACCATCGCACCTTACCTCTGTACTGCTGCCAATTCTACCATAACGGGTTGCTCTGGCGATACTCCCAAAGCGCAACTGATTTTGTAGCCTGTAGCTTTACGCTTACTCTTAACCCGCGCCGGCATGCTTTGCTCGTATAGCGGCGACTTCAAAGAGCGCTTAACGACTGCCGTCAGCCGGTGACTAGCCGCCCTATATCACAGAATAGCAAATTTGTAAATAGACAATTATCTTTATCATCTGGGTAGGGGAAGGGTAAGGCGCGTTGGCCCCAAACCCTTTAAAATAGAGATGCCGGTAGGGAAGTGCAATTATCAAGGTCAAAGTGGTATTGGAACCGAGTGATGAAGGCGGCTACACCGTCTATGTCCCCTCACTTCCAGCTAGTAGGGTGCGAAGCGGGAGAGTGCGGCACCCCAGTCTCATACGATCTGCGGAAAAACCTAACCCTACCGGCTGCATTGCCAAATGAGCCGGCTGCATTGCCAAATGAGCCGGCTGCATTGCCAAATTGACCGGCTGCATTGCCAAATTGACCGGCTGCATTGC
>CAZJNL010000235.1:0-7118 GCA_964546515.1 uncultured Oscillatoria sp. | reverse complement strand
AACTTCACACACCAACTGTTCCCACACAAAACCCTCAAACCGGCCCGAATCAATAACAGCCTGCCCTTGCCTTCTCAGGTTCTCTTCGCGAGTTGCTATCTCTTCATATCCTGAAATAGCCGGTGCCCAAGTCTGGTAAACCTCACGCAACACCTCGTAAACTTCATACGCAGGTTGAGGTGCCGTGTTCCACAGCAAAATCAGAGAACCCCTTTCCTTCAAAGCCGCAGCACTTTTTGAAGTCGCAATTTCAGGTGAAATCCAGTGAAAAGAAGTTGCTGCCAGAACCGCATTAAATCTCTCAGCCTCTAGCTCCCACTCTTCAAAAGTGGTATTCAAAATCTCTACATTTGGATATTGGGCGCAGTTGAGCCGCGCCAGCTGGCAAGATTCCTGACTTGGCTCAAGGCAAACCATTGAGAAGCCCAATTGAGCGAACGGCACAGTTGCAATTCCCGGACCGCATCCCAGTTCCAGAATCTGCGCGTCCGAAGGAAGTTGGGCTAACTCTACAGCACGATTAATTAGCTCCTGAGGATAGCGCGGTCTTACCCTGTTGTAGGCATCTGCTACTGAACTGTACCAGGTTTTTCTTTGTTCCGAGCTGTGGGCACCGACTTGTGAGCTGTACCAGGTTTTTGTTTGTTCCGAATCTTTCACGAACTCTCTAAATGGCTGTTGTAGGGTGCGTTGCGCCGGAGCGCAACGCACCTGCATTTTCCACTATAGCACTTAATTGGCTAGTAACCCGAGTTGCTAGTTATGAACCCCAGGCATTTCTATCCCCCCCTTACCCCCCACTTAAAAAGGGGGGGAACTATCAAAGCGCAACGCACCTGCATTTTCCACTATAGCACTTCTAGCGGTTTTCAATTTGTGATGGTACAGATGGGTAGAAAAATGGATGCCTGTCCAAAACGGGTGTATGAACGCCGAATGTCGCGTCTCTACAATTCTCTTGTAGAGACCGAATTTATCCGGTCTCCCTGTCCCGGATGCGCATGCGTAAGCGAAAAATGTACCGCACTGATATGAAAAACATTTCGGGGCAACCGGGCTCGCGTTAAGCGCGTACAGTTTCATCCCCACATTGTGCAACGCTGTTGTGGGTTGCGTTTCGCTCTTAGCGCAACGCAACCCACATTTTCCAGTATAGCACTTAATTGGCTAGTAAATCAATAGACAACTCTAAGAATTAGATTGTCTAGTTTGATCCCCCCCTCACCCCCCTTAAAAAGGGGGGGAACTATAAAAGCCCCCCTTTTTTAGGGGGGTTGGGGGTATCGGAGCGGGAACATTCGTGTAACTAGCCACTTAGGCTACTAAACCAATGGACTCACACACTACACCGGCTTCTGCTCGTTCAACACTTGATAAGCGTATTTAAAATCCTCAGTTGTAATGCGGATTGCCGCCGGATCTGTCATTTCTTGACTGCGATAGCGGCGGATAGCTTCCACAGCCGCCCGGTCGCCCAGCAGGGCCAAATCCGCTCCATTCCAACCCTCTGTTACCGTCGCCCAGTAAGCCAAATCCACATCCTGCAGCGGACGGTCTTGATTGTGGACTTTCAGAATCGCCAAGCGACTTTCCTGATTTGGCAAATCCACCACTAATTGTAAATCCAACCGGCCCGCCCTCAGCAAAGCTGGGTCTAAAGCATCGGGACGATTGGTAGCAGCAATCACCAGAATAGTCGCGCCGGTCTGCAAACCGTCCAATTCTGTCAACAACTGTCCCACGACTCGATCGCTTACGCCAGAATCGCCGCTGTAACGCCCCCGAGCAGGCGCTAACGTGTCGATTTCATCAATAAACACAACGCAAGGTGCTGCTTGTCGCGCTTTGGCGAACAATTCCCGCACTGCTTGTTCGCTAGCACCCACCCACTTGCTGAGCAATTCCGGGCCATTGACGCAGATAAAATTAGCTCTAGCTTGGGACGCAACTGCTTTCGCCAACATCGTTTTGCCGGTTCCGGGCGGACCCCACAGCAAGATGCCTTTGGGCGAGCGGGCTTTTGTTTTCAAATAAAGTTCCGCATCCAGCAGTGCGCCTTCTACCGATTCGCGCAGGGTTTCTTTGATGCTCTCCAGTCCGCCAATTTCGTCCCAAGCAACGTTAGGCGATTCGACTTCTACCGACCGCAAAACTGCCGGTTTAACTTCTTTGAGCGCTTGCAAAAAATCGGACTGCTGTACCGTCATCGCGTCGGGAATTTTCGCCTCAATTGAGGGAACTTGCCGGCGCAGGGCGCTGTAGGCAGCTTTTTGGCAGACGGCTTTCAGATCGGCCCCCACAAATCCGACGGCTAAATCCGCGATTGCTTCTAAGTTAACCGTCGGGTCTACGGGCATGGCGCGAGTCAGGATTTGCAATATTTCCAAACGTCCCTGCCGGTCTGGAACCCGAAACAGCACTTCCCGATCAAATCGACCGGGGCGGCGCAAAGCCGGGTCGAGATGGTCAGGGCGATTGGTGGCGGCGAGCACAATAACCCCTTGAGTTTGGGCGAAGCCGTCCATCAGACCCAACAGTTGTGCGACGAGCCGTTTTTCTACTTCCCCTTCTACTGTACTGCGGTCTGGGGCGAGACTGTCGATTTCATCAATAAATACCAAGCAAGGAGCGCTTTTCGCAGCTTTTTCAAAGATTGCCCGCAGTCTTTGTTCCGCTTCGCCGTAGTATTTGCCGATGACTTCCGGTCCAACTATGGCGATGTAGTTGACTCCCAGTTCTTCCGCGAGGGTGCGGGCGGTGAGGGTTTTGCCGGTGCCGGGGGGACCTACTAATAAAACGCCGCGTGTGGGTTCCAGTCCGATTTTAGCGAGCAAATCGGGACGTTTTAAAGGGATGGCGATTAATTCTTTTAGTTCTTGAATAACTTCGCTCAATCCGCCTACGTCTTTTAGGGAGGGACTTGCTGCTGTCTCCTCTGGTTTCACCGGCTCTCGGGATACAGAACTCGAATCTGTAGAACTAGAGCTTGGTGCCGGTTGAGTCTGGAAGCCACTTGTCCCGACATTGACACCTACATTACCAGAACTGGGAATACCTCCTGTACGGGGGGGTATACTCCTGAGACTGCGAGTACGGAACTGCATATCCCCCTTGATTTCACCGGATTCAATTTTTTCTTCCAAGGTTTTTGCAAGTTCTAGTAACTGCTCAAAACCTTTGAATAGATCGCTCATCAAATTACTCCCTATTTTTTGGGGGGTTTTTTTCCTCACCAACCCGTTATGGGTAAGCTGTGGAGTTTCTAACTTTGTGTCGAGTCAGCTGGGATAAACTTCTTGCATAAAAAGGGGAGTTTGAGTAAAATCTAACGATTTATCCCCCAACATGCCTTACCCCATAGGTTGATTTACTCAACCTAACGCCCTTACGTCACAAAGTATAGAGTCTTTACATGAACATCTTAGCATTTTTTTTACGAGTTGGTAGTGACTCGGCTTGTCCGATCGCAGTTTCACAGGGAATTCAAGCTCTGCCGGTTCTGGGATGCTCATTTGCCGGTCGCCGACGGCTAAAACGTATATCCAGAGCTGGTTACGCGATTTTAATGCAGCCGGTCGCGCTCCCGCACGCGGGCTCGGCTTTTCGGGGGGGGGAGAGCCGGCAGTCACCCGCCCAGTTGAGTGGCTGAAATCGCCACTGCTAGCAATTGGGAAATCTATTGCGGATAATTTTGGTTACTTTTCAGCGGTTATCCCCCAATTAAAACAGGAGATTAGCCGCCCCTTTAATCCGAGCTAGCGGTTCCACAGAGCGGGGTAAAACCGGCAAGCGAATAATCCTATAACCAGCGAACACCCTCCCATCGATTTCCGCATCCGTAATGTAGCGGTTGTGCACCACGTACCGCTGAGGAACACCCATTTTTTTCAAAGACTCACTTAACCGCACTTGTTCGGCAATAATTGCAGCGTGTTCTTGAATGACACCAATAAATTCCGTGTGGCGGGGGTCCTTCAATTTCTTCTGCGCACCCACAACTTGCTGTCGCAACTTCCGCAGCCGGCCCATCAAATCTAAGCGGCCTAAAACATTTTGATACTTCACCCACAGCTTAAATATCCAAGCGAGCCAATCTGCCAGTGCGGATGGCATTTCCAAAAAGCGGAGAAGATGACCGGTAGGGGCGGTGTCCAGGATAATTAAATCTTGCTGTTTGCTGTCTAATAAATCCATCACTGCGATCAGGGACAGCATTTCATCAATACCGGGTAAGGCTTGCGCTACAATTTGCCGCCAAGCTTCGGGAGTGTAAGCAATTTGCACCCCCTCCGCTTCACTTCCTTCGCCGCTAATCATTGCGGCCAATTCCCAAAGATAGTCATTGCGGAACTGCTCTAATACTATCTCCGCATCGATTTCTTGCCCGCTCAAATTGGCAGCTATCTGGCTGGGTTCGTGCCCTAATTGTAGCCCGAAGGCATCTCCCAGAGAGTGGGCGGGATCGATAGAAATCATGCGAATCTTTTTCTCTGGATAGCGATTGGCTAGCCCCCACCCAATAGCTGCTGCTACTGTAGTTTTTCCCACTCCACCTTTGCCGCCTATCAGGATAAGCTGGCGTCCTTCGGCGATAAAATCGCTGAAACTGGGCGGCACTTTAACCGGCCACTGTATGGGCGGTGGTGCGGCAAGTGCAACCGTGTCAATTTTTTTAACTTGGTTAATTATACGGTCTAGCGCCGCACCGCCAAGGGGTTCGGCTTCCTGTTGCGGCACAATAAAAACAGGTTGGTTTCCAGGTATTTTGATAAATTTGTCCAGCAATTGTTGCTGTTCGCTATAGCGGTCTAAATCCGCACCGGCATCTTGCAAAACCAGGTTAATGAATAAGCCCCCGCAAGGAATTTCCAAGGAGTGCAAGCTTTCTAGAAATCGTTCGGTCTCTAAAAGACTCATCGGTTCGGCAATCGCCACCACCGAGCAAGCGGTAACCCTTTCATTTTGCAGCCAGTGCCTGCCTTCTGCTAATTCAGATTTCATGTTGACCAAACATTCATCTACTTCATCTGCGTTATACCTACCCCTAAAATTTGAGGCAATCGCCCGATGTTTTTCTTGGAATAGTTCCAAAGAATTTAAAACGATATCCAAAAAATCCTTAATTCCCAACAAATTTAACGTGTGACCGGAAGGGGCCATATCTACCACTACGCGGTCTACCACTTTTTCTGTGAGCAGGCGTTGAATTTCTAGCAGACCCATGATTTCGTCTAAACCGGGCCATTTTAAATCCCAAACAGGGGTTAAATCTTTCCCCTCTACGAAACTCCCCCGCTCAACTAAGAGTTCTAAAAACTTGCCATATTTTGCCTTAAATTCCAGCAGTAATTCTTTCGCATCTAGCGCCCGAACGCTTAAGTTCGGCAAATCGGCTAGCGGTGACGCGGTGTCTCCCACGTTTATTTGCAGCACATCTCCCAGAGAGTGAGCTGGATCTGTGGATATTAACAGGATTTGTTCGTCTGGAAATAATCTGGCCCAGCGCCGAGCAAAACCGCAGGCAAGGGTGGTTTTCCCCACTCCACCTTTACCGCTAAACATGGCTAGGTGAAGCGAGTCGTACAGACTTATATCATCAAACCTCTCAGAAGTCAAATTCATTACCGCGCCTGGGGCTCCTTTTTCTTTCGCTCATTTCAGCTTGCTTCCGGTGGCATCGTCATTGCTAAACTTTTGTAGAGACGCGATTTATCGCGTCTGGAGAATACCGACGTTACCGGACACGATATCCATTATAACTTTAAATCAAGCGATAGAGAGCTAGAGCGCATGTCTTTTAGTGGCCAGTTTATAAATATCTTCTGTCACCGGCAGACATTCCGGGGAACCGACCCCTGCAAAGCAACCGGGTTTCTTTTGGCAATCCCGACGAACACGCTCCTGCTGCGCCGCTAGCGCTGACGCGCCGAAGGACGCTAACGCTACCGGTGAGGACGGCAAGAAAAACCGGTTTCTTAACCCCGCGATATCAGGCCCCCACTCTAATTTAACAATCGGCACCTCACCCCGTTGCCAAGTCGATCCATAAATCTTCCCGTGATTGGCGTTTTTGTCTTTGTCAAGGACTGTATTGCCAGTGCCTTCATTCAAAGGCCAGTCATAAGCGTTTGTAGTTGGGCTTTAGCCCCACCGGTGGACATCCTTGTGAATATCTGCCTGAGTGCGGGCCACACTCCAGACACTCAGTCCGGTAATTTGACCGGCAAAGAAGGTATTAGCGCCTCATGCAGTAGCTCGCCTTCTCTGTGTAAACACTTGCCGGTGCCTTGGATCGTCGGGTGGCAAATAGCTCTCCCTTCCGGTAAATTCGGAACTCTTTTCCTTCTTTCACCCAAGTGAGATGGACAGCTGGCCGCACCAGGAGCCTTTCCTCCAACACAGAGAGCAGCACATTATTCACTTCCGGACGTGAGCGATTGAACTCATCGTAAACCAGGGAAGCCCTCCCGACACGCTGTGGTCAGGCGGGCATCAACCCTGGACTGCCGGAATTCATCTTCCAGCTTGACAACTTTGTGGATAAAATTACCCACAACTTTTTTGCGGTTGTACCCCCGCTGGTTGCCAATCAGATCCGATGACTTGTACTCATCATCTCTAAACAACAGTCAAAGCGGACGCTCCCGAAGATTCGTCTGATGTATTGCCAGTGTTGTTTTGCCGGTTCCGGCTAGACAGTGCAGGTGTTGAGAGAAGCCAGCGCGAATACAGGGCAAGGCACGCTGCCTCAGACGGTGTATTGCCGATGTATCGACAAAATTCTGGAAGTTGACTTGCCTAAATGCGTTCGCAACTAGCTTCTCTGCATCAGCTGTTAGGCTAGCGACGACTAGGCACTAGGCGCTGTACCCCAAACATAATTTCGTATAGCTGCCACATGGGCTGCCCGCTGGTTTTGCTGCTCCGTCCAAACTTTCCGCTGGTACGCTCGCGTATCCTGCAGAAACTTATCCGTAGTGGTTTGCAAAGTGCTGTGGAAGTTATCCAACGATTCCCACAGCGCAGCAGCTATTTCAGCTCGGTTTTTCGCTGTGACCGACATGTCCATCTGCGTCTGCTGACGGTGATCTAGCACCTGCTGCTGACGTAACTGAATT
>CAZJNL010000234.1:0-7127 GCA_964546515.1 uncultured Oscillatoria sp. | reverse complement strand
TCCTGCAGCAGTTTTGCAAGCGCTGAGGACGAGCAATTCAATAGAGCGATTCTTCCCCGTATCGGAACGCAGCAGCTTATCTAGCTCGTTGGCGTTAATCCGCCCGTCCCAGGTGAGAATAAATGTATTTTTGGCTTCCGAACTGAATTCGCCGTGAGTGGCTAAGTGAACCACCGGGAAAGGCGATCCGTTGACTGTCGCCTGGAAGTTCGATTTGGTGAAGGACTGATTCAGCAGCACCTCCGTGGGAGCCTCAGCTTTGATGCGCTGCAATTCCAATTCTACGTTAGGAAGTGCCGAAAAACCCTGGACGGCTTCAGTCAAACCGGCAGAGAGAATCTTCAACTGCTGTCGCGCCAGAGGTTGGGGGTCTAGCAGTTGCAAACCGGGGGCGATGGCGACGCTGTATTTTTCGGCGAGATACTGCTTGCCGTCGTGAAGGGAAGCGAGCGGGAGATTTCGCAGAGATCCGTCTAGCACAAACACCAGGGTTTGCACCCCATTGGCTGCTAAGTCTGCTTCGACTGGGCGGATTAACCAGTCGTACACTTTTTGCGAAGGTGACAAAAAGCGCTGGATGGCAAATCGCAGCCGGGGAATTGTGACAGCCTCCCGCATGTTGCCGATCGCAGCTTCGACTTCCTCCTGCGGTAAAGGGATGCTGTGGTGGCGCAGGGGTTTCCCGGGCAGCGCCACAATCACTTCTAGGCGATCTTTGAGAATAATCGTATATAAAACAGCCGCAGTCGGGTCAATTTGGTCGATTTGAGCCGGCTTGCTATCCAAACAGGCATCCCGAAAAAAGTTGTCTAGCTCAGCCAGCTGCAGCGATTCAATCACTGTCCTAGCTTGCAGCAGGTCGAATTGAGTTATATTTGTTCCTGGTTGCAGCAACAACCCCACTAGCTCCCGGTACACCGGCTCGACATTTTCTCGAAAGGAAAACTGCACATCTGAGCTAATCGCAACTAAATCGCTGCGCAGAGACTGGAGGGTGCTGACTGCGGAATTATAGCTAGCGATGGCTCCTTTTCGCTGTCCTTGCACGTTGAGAATCCTTCCCAGCTGCCACTGCCACTGATAAGCAATATCTGCAGCACTGATAGATTGCGCCAAAAGTAGGGCTTTCTCAGTCAATTCTCTGGCATCTCCCCACTGCTGGTTTTGTTCGTACAGCCCCCCCAAATTTCCCAAAGCGTAAGATTCAGCCCTTTTATCTCCGGTGCTGCGAGCCTGCTGCACTGCAGTTGCCAGCAGCTGCGATATCTCCAGCTTCAAGTCGGAAGTCTGAAAATTTTTAGCGGTGCTATTTCCGGCTTGATACTTCAGCAAGCTGTGAGCCAGATTAATCCGGGCGTAAACCGCTGTCCGGCTGGGGGGCAAATTACTCAGGCTCGACTGGATTTGCGGCACTAAGAGTTGAGCCTCTGACCATTTCTGCTCGTCTACCAAGAGGCTCAGCAGGTTCAGTTGCGCTTCAATCTTGGTATTGATTGAGGGATATTCCTTTAGTGAACGCTGATATAAATCTACGGCTTCTTCGGGTTTATGCTGCGCTATAGCTGTGTTTCCCGAACTGAGTAAAATGGCGGCTCTCGCCTGACGCGCCTGCAATTTTTCAGCGATTGCCAAACTTTGCTGCAAAATTTCCCGCGACTGATTCAAGTCACCCACTACGCGCAGCGCGTCACCCAAGCTTTGCAGTGCGCCGGCTTTCAGGAGAGAATCCGGTTCATCCTGGAGGGTGTTTTTAATTTCTTTCAAGGTTTTGACAGCCTGAGTGTACAGCGCTAAGGCTTGCAGGGCTTGAACCTGGTTGAGCCGGCTTCTTGTCACCCCTGTCGTGTCGCCAATTTCTTTGTAGGTTGCGCCTGCTTGTTTCCAAGTCTCTAGGGCAATTTCCGGCTGACCGAGAGACAGTTGCAACTGTCCTTGGCTCTCTAAGTTTAGGGCTAAAAGTCGCGTGCGCTGCCGGCTTGATTTTGATTTTTGCAGCAGGTTAAGACTGTCTGCAATCGCCTGCTTTGCCTCAGACCACTCTCCTGTTTTTTGGTAAACTAAAGACAGATTCCTCAACGCCATCGCCTGACCGAGTTTATCCCCTTTGGCGGCGCTATCTGCTGCTATCTGCTGCAACAGCCGCCGAGCTTCTGCATACCGTCCTGCTTCATAGAGTTGCTGCGCCTGTTGCTCTAGTGCCTTCGATTCTAGATTTTGAAGGGGAGAGTTGGCAGGATTGGGTTGCCGGTCGGAATTGACAGCCACCTGAAGCGCTGAGAAATTAGACTTGAAAGCCCCGCCATACTTCTGGAGTAAACCGGCCTTATCGAGGATCGGCAAACCCTGGAATCGATCGGGATAGTCTGTTTCGGTCTTGTCAGGGCTTGACAGCACTTTGCCGTCGCCCATTAAGCCGGTGAAAATCCCCAAATATATAATTAAAACATGCCAACTTTTCATGGTTTAAACCCTTCTTTTCTCCTGATGGTAATGTCCGGTATCGCCGCGTCGGGAACGCGATTTATCGCGTCCCCACAAGTATGGTTGGGGGTATAGATAATCCTCGACACCTGTAGATATCTCGGATAAACACGCCCCTACTTTCCAATAACAATGCCACCGGACTTGATAGGAATGAGCAATTCTATCAAATCCTGTACCCCGGCTCCTCACCAACGCGACTTGCGCATGACCGCCGCACTAGCTGTTAGAGCCAAGCTTCGGTGACTCATGTCGCATTTGGCGCGACTTTTTGCCCATCTCGCGTATTTTAACGAAGTCGATAGCGTCATTGTTAAGAATCTCTTCCACCTCTCGCTTCCGCTTCTCTTCGTCAATCTCAATCCGGAGTTGAACAACCTCTTTGCGCAGAGTTTCTTCCCGTTCCTGCACGGCTTTCACCATCTGTCCGATGGAGCAAGCCACAGCAGCCAGCGCCCGATCTCCTTTGGGATCTACTTCCTCGATCTCCTTGATGACTTGGTTGTATTGCCCATCGATAATCATCCGCGCCCAGTGTCCCAGGCGCTCGATGTATTCGGTCATGTGGCGAGCGCGTCCGCTCAGGAGTTGGATAATGCAATTAGTCAAGATGGGGGAGTTGTGTATCCGCTGCAGGAAGTCGTCCCGGTTGAGCCGCAGCAAGCTGCTGGAACCTACAGAACTGGCGCTAGCAGAGCGGGGTTGAGCGTCCACCAGTGCCAGTTCACCTAAAGTTTCACCGGCTGACAGGGTGTTGAGCGTGATTTCCTTTCCCTCCCGATCGAGGGTGAAAATCCGGATCTGTCCTGTTTGGATGAGGTAAAAAGCGTCGCCTATATCACCCCGATGGAAAAGCACCTGACCGTCTGATAGCTCCACCGTTTCCATCGCGTTCTCAATTAATTCTTTGTCTGAGAGCAGGAAATTTCGGATTAAGCTGATTGGGTCGTTCATTTTTGTTGGCGGTTTTTTACGTTTTTTACGTTCTACTGTTGGCAAGAACTTGCCGCTTACGGATCTAGTTTCGTGACAGAGTTGGGCTTGCCCTGTCTATGCCTGAACTGCCAGTTGCCGGTCTGAACTTACGAGAGACTCTGACAGTTCAAAAGTCTGACCTCGCTTCACAAACCCGCAAAATCCATCTTTCTTGGCATCAGGAAGCGGCCCGGGCTGGTAATGGTACAGCCACATTTTATTTCTGATTCTTTCTGGCAGGGCCAGCAATTTCTGATAGTGGGCGTGAATGCTGCTCGGAAATCGTGAGGTTTCGCAATCTTGGAAAATAATATCGGCTTGCTCGTAGTATTTACCGAGTTCATCTAAACACAGCTGCGTGTCCGTCGTTAACAGGACTTTAATCCCGCTGTATTCAAAAAATAACCCGTAAGCCGGCATAATAAAATATCCATTATTAACATGCACAACCCTCACCAGATTAAACTCTATTCCTTCCCAGGTGAAATACCCGTTACGGCCTATTGAGTGAACCTCAAAAAAAGTTTCTAAATCTGCGATATCCCCTTCAATAGACCTCATGCCGCCCGATAAAGTCCTGTCCCACAGTTCGCTGGCTAAATCTTTGCTCAGATAGAGATTGGGCCGGTTGCATCTCGGGTCAAATTTCGTACTGAACCCGATGTATTCCAGTCCCCCCGCATGATCCGCATGCAAGTGACTGATGTAAATATCGGTGATGTCAAGATGGGAAAAGCCCGCCGCATGCAAAGAAAATCTGATATCCGAACCGCAATCAATCAAAAGTTTATTCCCTCGGTCGCTGACCAAGAGCATATTCGATTGAAAATTGTCCGCTCCAATCGTGAAAGCTGACCCCGAACCTAAAAAAATTAATTTCATCGTTCTTGTCAGTTGTTTGTTGTCACTTGTTGATAGAGGTGAGCGAGCGTGTCCCATCCAATGCGGAGGGACAGGCGAGACGCCTGTCCTACGCCAATGCGACCGGGGCCAAAACTAGCTTTTCGCCGCCAGGGATTTGTAGACAGCTTCCAGACGAGCTTCTACATCTGGCGGTTTGGCGGTGAAACGAATGTAAAAACTTCCATTCTCCACCGGCTTGTCCAAAACCTTGGCATACACATCTTCGCTGGCTTGTGCTGGCTCTTCGGAGCTTAACAAGTTAAGCTTGATATTGGTCAGGGGTGCCGGCACCTCCTCCCCACCTTTGTGGGAGAGAACCGCAGCGCCCTTAGCCGACAGCTTAACTATACTTCCCTCGAACATGGTACTGCCAACGTGTTTCCCATCCAGTCCCACATATTGTAGCGATATTTTTTCCGAAACGGGAAAAAACACCTCATCTTCTTGAGGCAGGAACAAGTTGTGTTTCCCGCCAATCCCCCCTACATCATAGATGGTAATAGGCTCTTTCACCCCTTTCGGCTGCACCAGCTTTTGCCCCCTGATTTCCACGATTGGCCCTGCTTCTTTTAAGGTCGGCTCTGAAATGTAAATTTGGCCGCCTGTTGTGTAAGATTCGATCCGGTAAGTCAGGTTCACTTGGCTGCCCACAATTCCGTACTTGGTGCGTTTCTCTGAGCCGATATTCCCCACCACGACTTCGCCGGTGTTGATGCCGATGCCCATTTCTAGGGGCGGCAAGCCCCACTGCTTCATTTGTTCGTTAACTGAGACGAGCGCCAGCTGCATGGCCACCCCGCAAGCCACCGCTCTTTCGGCGTCGTCCGCTCTGGCAATCGGGGCACCAAACAGCACCAAAATCCCATCGCCCATGAACTCATCAATGGTTCCCCGGTACTGGGTGATGACATCCGCCATGCGCTCCAGATAGAAGTTGAGGATTTTCACCACTTCTTCAGGGGGCAGTCTTTCGGATGTGGCAGTGAACCCTCTTAAATCCGAGGTGAATATGGTGATTTTCCGGCGCTCGCCGCCCAGTTTCAACCCTTCCGGGTGTTCCAGCAAAGTGGCGACGATTTCATCACTCAGGTAACGCCCAAAGGTTTTGCGAATATCGCCGGCAGTTTCGGCAATGTAGCGCGTGACGAGTGCGACAGACCCGAATAGGGCCACTAACGGCGGCACCACAGGTATCCACCAGCCCCACAAGAAAGCCCCAAAGCTTCCAGCCACCAAAGCGCCGCCTGCCAGAAAAGGAGCCGCCGCCCGAGACATTGAGAACCTTTTGACTCCACCTGTATATCGCAATTTCCAAATCAGGGTGGCTCCCACTGAACTCCACAACAAAATCCACAGCCACTCCACCGGCTCCGACCAACTTTTGATAGGGGTGCGACCCTCTATCGCCGCGCTCAGGATCTGGCTGGCGAGATTGGCGTGCACTTCTACCCCAGCCATGCGCTCGGGCAGGCCCACCAAACTGCTGCTGTAAGGGGTGAAGAACAAATCCTGAAAGCTCTCGCCCACGGCACCTATTAATATGATCCGGTCGCGTCCCCAGTCTGGCGGCACCCGGTCTTTGAGTATATCTGCCATCGAAACCGTCTCGAAGTACCGGCTCGGTCCCCGGTAGTTCATTAATATCTGGAATCCATTGGCATCGGCTCGCACATAGCCGCCGTCATTGGCTTCAAAGGGCACAAATACTCTCTTGCCCAACTGCCAATTCTCCGTCCCCTCTACTTTTTTTGGGCCAATGCCAAGTTTTTCCAGATACAGCAACGCCAGATACAGCCCAAAGCTGTAAACCGTCTCCCCGTTGCGATCCTTGACGTAAATCAAGCCGCGCCGCACTTTTTTATCGGCATCAAAGATCACGTCATTGGCACCGAATTGTTTTTTGGCCTTTAGTGCCGGCGGCGGGGCAATTGTCTCGCGCTCGCTATCCCCAACCACTTTCTGGATGCCAACCAGATTGGGCGTGGATTCAAATACCTTGACTAATTCCTGATGGCCTGGTTCTACCGGCAGGTCGCGATATACGTCCAGACCAAGAGCTAAGGGCTGCCTAGCTTTCAGCTTCTCGATCAGCTGGGCGTACACACCATCCGGGATAATCGCCTGCCCCAGCTCTCGCACGGAAGCTTCATCAATCCCGACGATCGCGATCCGGTCGTCGCGAGGCTCTAGGGGTCGCAGGCGCATATACTGATCGTAAACCGCCCACTCCCAAGACTGCAATAAACCGGCAAAGCGCAGCAGGATTACCAATCCCGCAACCGCCGGTGCTGTAATCCACACACCGCGCCGCTGCCAAAGAGACTGCTTTAAATTTGCCCACATCAAATGACACCGAGATCAATTTTCTACTGCGCCGCAGTCACACTACTAATGAAAGGTGCTTGGGCGATTGCCTCTAGCCCCACTGACTTGAGCAGCTGCTCCCATTCCGCTGGATTGGAATTGCGCAACTGAGCCACGAGAGCCAGCGTCTCGCTCCACACCTGGGCCCGGGCATATATTTTGGCCTGCTCCAAGGGCGGTGCTTTCTCTAGCTCGCTCTTCAGGTCGGCACTCAGTTCGGTGCGCTGGAGCAGTCCCCTGACAAAAATATCACCGCTTCTTTCTTGCGCATTGCAAACTATCGAGAAGCTCCAGGTATAGTCCTTGCCAGTTTTCAGCTCTGCGCTTTCCGGCATACTCACTTTCACCACTCCCGCCTCGCCCGTCAGTTTAACTGTTTCCAGATATACGTCTTTCCCTCGATC
>CAZJNL010000233.1:0-7129 GCA_964546515.1 uncultured Oscillatoria sp. | reverse complement strand
GTGAATCTCCCAGAGGGGCCGACCCCTCGTACTAAACGACCATTTCAGGTCGCGCGGTGCGATTTCCATTCAGTTGCTCGCGGTTCTCGAATTGCCGTTCGCTGAACAGCATGAAGGCGTTTGGGTGAATGCCGGCATCTCCCAGGTCTTTTAGGCTGGCTCGAATTCTGGCTTCATCCCCCTGAAAAACGCCCGAATAGCGCTCGACAGATTCGCACAGGGCGCTGACTTTTGCCTGAGTGTCGCTTTTTCCCTTGCCGTAGGATTCGCTGCGCAAGCTTTCTTGCAGGGAGTGCAGGTCACTGCCGGCTGCTACAAAGCAGTGACTGGCGCGGTAAGAAGCTGTCAGCCCACCCTCATCCTCCCAGGTAGAGGTTCGCTGGAGAACGCCGATGATGCCGGTAATCGGGCTGACGTGGTGCGAGAACTGTTTAAAAGTTTGCTCTGGCGAAAGGCTGCGATGTCCGCCATCGCTGGTAAACGTCTTTTTCCGGCTTTGCAGCGCCACCGGCGCTGACTGGAGAGTTGCCATCAGGTTTGCATCTGAGCAGCGCGGACACTGGGGACGCCGCACGAGGGCGTGACTGTTCTTTTCCAGGGAGAGGGCGTTGAGGGTGACGATCTTGCCCTCCAGGCATTCATTTTGCTCGCCGGCTATCCATTTGACGGTTTCGGTGGCGGCTAGCCCCAAAGCTGTGGAGAGGGTTGACTGCAGTGCGGCAACGGAAGTTGGCCGCAGTTTAGCAGTCTGGTTTCGCTGCTGCAGGTAACTTTCGACTTTTCGGTGCCCTCGCAGCCGGTGCGCCAAACACTCCCAGCAGCCGGTTTTGCCGGGGATAAATATAGGGCCAACCCACATTTCTATTCCCACTGGTTTGACTAGCATCCACGGGCGATTGCAATTCAAAGCTTCCCGATTGAAAGCGTCCAGCTCCTCTTGCAGGTAATCCTCCGCCAGCACCACCCAGCGCTCGCCACTCTCACCGACTTTCACCCCAAGAGATGCCAGCATGGCTTTGAAGGTTTCGCTGCCAACTTCGCCAAAGGAAACTACAGAAACTGTCACGTCTTGCAGGCGCTTTTCGCTTTCTTCTGGGTCGAGGTTTAGCATCTGCCAAAACGCGGCACGCTCAGCAGGCACGCACGGGTTAGCGTCTGCAATATAGCCCTTGCTTCGCAGCCGATCTAGCAGATAGAATACTTCAGGAGCGGACAGCCGGTCTTGCAGGATATCTGCGATTTCTTCTAAGGTGTGCTGTCCGTCTAGGAGCGGTGCCAGTTGAATGTAGGCGTCTCCCCGCAGCAGAAAATGTTCTTTTTCCGACCGGAAAAATACGCCTTCTGAGGGGACACTTCTGAGGGGACAATTTCCCAGCGAAAACAGTGTTTAAACCTCGGCTGGCGCATTGCAGTTTTTAATCAATGTATAGAAGCTAAATAGTATGTCTCGCTGGAGCATCCCATTTTTGTACTCCCCTCCACCCCCAACCCCTCTCCCACAAGGGGAGAGGGGAGAATTCTTTATTTTCCCCCCCTCTCCCTTCATGGGAGAGGGGTGCCTTGGGGGGTGAGGGGGTGAAAATCTTTGCAAAAAGGGGATGCTCCCATCCCACTAAAGCAAATATACCCAGGCGAGAACGAAATCGCTCCTGCCAGCCAGAAGGCTGTGGCCACGTCCGCGCTGAGAGGGAATTTTGCAACCCTTCGCTTGCGGGTTTTGTTTGTAGAGCTGCGGTTTGAACCGCCGGGGTGCTAATCTGTGAATTAAGTAGGTACAGATAATTAAGCCTAACATAGCGGCGGCCAGAAAGGGCGGTTAGAAACCAGGAAACTTAAAGAAACCTGGTTTCTTGAGGTTAGGTTTATTTTTGTCCACCTACTTAATATATTCAGATTCTCAGCCGCTGTCTAACTCCCGGGCGGCTGCCGGCTGCAGTGTCGGCTCGGCTGCTGCCGACCGGAAGTGGGGGAACGTGACCCCAGAAAAATTTCTTAGCATTCTTGGCGTCAAAGCAGTTCAAACTTTTAATTAAGTACAGACGCGATGTTCCTCGCACACAAAGCGTAATGAAACTCCTGATTAGCAACGACGACGGCATCTTCGCCCCGGGTGTCCGCAGCCTCGCCAACGCCCAGGCTCTTGCCGGCCATCAGGTCACGGTAGTTTGCCCCGACCAAGAGCGCTCCGCCACCGGCCACGGGCTCACCCTCCACCAACCCATCCGCGCCGAAATCGTAGAGTCCGTTTTTCATCCGGCAGTCAAAGCCTGGTCTTGCACCGGCACCCCTGCCGATTGCGTCAAACTCGCTCTGTGGGCATTACTCGACAGTCCGCCAGATTTTGTCCTCGCCGGCATCAACCAGGGCCAGAACTTGGGCACCGATGTCCTCTACTCGGGCACTGTCTCCGCTGCAATGGAAGGGCTCCTGGAAGGCATACCCAGCATCGCCTTCAGCCAAGTCAGCTACGCCTGGCGCGACTTTCAACCGGCAGCTAACTTTGCTGTCGCCTTGCTGGCGCAGCTCGCCGAAAACCCCCTCCGATCACAAACGTTGCTAAATGTCAATATCCCGCCGGTAAAGCTCGAAGAAATAGCCGGCGTGGCCCTCACCCGTCTGGGCGTGCGCCGGTATGTGGATATCTTCAACAAGCGGGTAGATCCAAGGGGAAAAACCTACTACTGGCTGGCCGGTGAAGTCCTAGAAGAAGTTGAACAGCCGGACAGCCCCCATCTGCCTCCAGGAATACCCACCGACGTGCAGAAAATTCGCGACAACTGGATCACCATAACCCCCTTGCAGTACAATCTCACCGACGCGCCCGGGCTGCAAAGCTTGCAGGCGTGGGAATGGGTGCTTCCGGCAGCCCTCTAGCCCGCTTGAAGGCAGGACTGCGGGGACTCAGCCCTTGGGAAGATGGAGACAACCGGAGTAGACTAGAAATTAGATAGGACAACCTTCAAGAGTCAACAGCCAACTTGCCAGTATTCGGGAGGAGCGTTTTAGGCTCGCCTCGACAGTAGCCAACGGCTGGCAGGACTTGGCAGGTAATGCCGCTCACTCTCGCAAGCAGACTTACCTGCGTCAGTGAACGTTTGATGGGCCTTGTGCGGCGCTGCAGCCGGCGTGCAGACATCAACCGGGGAAAGCCAGCCGGCATCCGCGTGCGCCGGGAACGCACGCACCGCCCGAGGCAGGGCGCTGAGGGCTCAGCCTCACAGGAGGAATCCCGAACGTTCCATTTTTCTGTTACCTTTGGTTCCTCCGTCACCCCCAACAGCACAGTTGAGATGGGTGCGCTAGAGACGTCGATTTATCGCGTCTGCGGATCGCGTTACGCGAGCATCTCAAAGTCTGACGGCTCGTGGAAACTCGCCATCCGTTTCAGCTAGGTGCCAGGCTGAACGCTGCGACACACCACCAGCACGTTCGCCTCAGCAAAACAGTCAAACCATCTTTTGGGAAAGCGGGAAATACGAATGAACGCTCACACCTTTGACAGTCACTCTGTTACTTGCCCGATTTGCAATCGCACCGGCACCATGCAGTCTAATCTGATGTTCGGCGGACTGTATACCTGCCCCTATTGTCAGGAACGTTTGGTGATCAGTTGGAGCGGTCATTACGTCCGAGACCCCAACACCATGAGACAGCTGGCGCTCGGGCGCACTCTCCGCCGCCAGAGTCGCCCCCTGGCTCGCATCCTCCGCGATGTCGGACTAGCTAAACCGTCTTCCTTAATTGGTGTTTTGGCCGGTGCGGCACTCGCCGGTGTTGCCATAGCAACCGTAGAAGGCTGGACTCCTCAGCGCAATCCGTTTCAGAATCTCATAGAACAAGTTACTGAGGTCGTAGATTCAACCAGGCTCTCGCCGTAGTTCTTAGCTGTTAGCTGTTAACTATTAGTTATTAGCTCTTACCTGCTAGTTATTCCCGGCATGACAGGTCAGTCACAATCACGGGAAAATCTTTTTCTCTGAGTGTGGCTGCCCTAATACCGCAAAAAATAAGCACTGGCAGCATCCCATTTTTGCCAGAAGATTAGCAGCCGGCGCGGGGTTCCCCCACCCTTACCAACCTCTGCTATATATGCCGATCGATGCTCCCCTAAAGGTGACAGCCGCAACTGCACGCTGTCTAAAGGTTTGATATCTAGTCCGCTGGCAATCGCTGTTGTGGGGTAGGGTCGGGTTCATTAACAATCTTTGCCACCGGCAGATATTCGGGCTCACCCGCTCCTACAAAGAGCTAAGGGCTTAAGTTTGTAGTGAGGACTTCAGTCCTCATCTAGCTCGCGGTGTAAGGACTAAAGTTCCTTGTGACTGTCACTGAGATCCTGTGGGGGAGTCACCCCCTTGTCCGTCGCTAATTGCATCAGCTCCCTATTCGTCTGCGTGCGATCTTCTATCAAATGATGCCCGTACTGTTTTACAGCGTCGCTCGTTCCCCGCTGCTCTGCCAGCTCACCGAATTTGACTTCTGCTATTCCCGCTTCGCCTGCTTGCATAATGAACTGCTCGTCTGAAGCGCTGAGGCAGGTCTGGCGAAAGTTCCATCACCGGGCGATCTGGCTGAGCTGCAGGCGGTTCGGATTGCTGAGCTAAGGATGCGCACCCGAGAGAAACCCATCCTCCCTGCGCCACTAGAGCGGTCGCTACCGTTTTTTGTTTAATCATAGCTGACTCTCCTTGGCAGTTGTGGTAGATTTTTTATTAAAAGCAATGCCTGCTGACTGACTGACAAAATTCCTCCCACTCATTCCCAACGATCTGCTATGGAATCTCCCGCTCGCTCTTCACCAAACATTGAACGGATAAGGCTTTCACACAGCTTCGGCTTTTCTCAATTCACCGCCATGTGTCGCCTCACCCGGCTAAAGCCACTCGCGTCACATTCCGCTCACAACCGGCCTGTATCTTGAAAGTTATCGCGCCCATGTTAAAATCTTGTGAAGCAGCTCAAAATTGTCTTTTACTGACTGATAAAACTCCTGCCAACTCATCCTTAATCCTTAACAGTTAATACTTAATGAAACCAACGCCATTAACCTTTAACACAGCAGTAGAGTGCGTTAATAGCGCAAGAGAGCCGGCAGTTTTGATTAAATGTCTTTTCAAACGTATTTACTATAAATAGGCACGCTTGACTTGCTAAAATGTTTGTATACAGTTATCGCACATCAAAAAACTCCGGTTAAGCACTCAAGTAATATCTTTCCCGGCACGCTCATGCCGCCATCTCCCCATCCATGCGAATTGCGGGCAATCAACCGGAGGTGATATTACAACTTCTTTCGCGTCACCAGCATCCAGCGGTCAGCGGTTCCCAGAGACTTTGCCTTCTGCAAAGCCAGCTGTTCAATGGCTGGCCGGTCAAGCAGCAAATAAGGTTGAGAATCTTGCTGCCAGTGGCGTTTGAGTTCGCTAGCAGAAGCGGGAATCACTTGGCGGTCGCTATAAAAATTGAGAGAAGGGCGGCTGTAGGGGTGGGATGTCTGCACCGGCACGCCAGCCGGTGCGTGCTGCTGAATCATCGCCGCCACCGGCTTAACGGGATAGTCTTCTCCCAGTTCCCAAACCCAGCTATTCGAGCTGACAAATAGCGTCAGCGAAACATAACTGCCCCAGAACAAAACCAAAATAAATTGCGGATCTTCTCGGGAGACGAGGACAGCCACCGCAGCCATCGTCAGAGCAACGCACCCCGCCGTCAGCTGCAAATACCGTTCCGTTTGGGGGCCAAGTCCGCCAAAATAAAGGCTGCCGGCCAACCCGGCCACAGCCAGCAGCGCAAATGCTGTTACCCAAGCGCGGACAGAGGGGTAGAGGGGGAAAGTGGCAGAGAAAGAGAAAGTGGGGAAAGCCCGGGCCCGCCGCCGCCAAACCTCCGCCAGCAGTGCGCCGCCGGCCAAAGCGAGGGCGGGGTAGACCGGCAAGACATACCAGGGGAGTTTGGTGCGCATCAGAGAAATCGCCAGCATATAGACCCCACTCCACACCAGCACCAGCTTCCCAGATCCCATGTTGCGATTTTCCCAGGCCAAGCGCAACCCCTGCGGCCAAAACAGCAACCACGGCCCGCTATATTTCAAGATTTCCAGCAGGTAGTACCAGGGGGGGCCGGCATTATTCCCCACCGGCAGCCAAAGGCGCTGCAAAGATTGGCTGAAAAAATGCTCCTGGAGGAACTGCAGGCCATAGTGCTGCCACTGGGCGGCATACCAGGCAACTGCCGGCACCCCACCCAGCAGCAAGCCGGCCCACAGATACCAAGACTTCAGCAAGCGCGGGGTATCCCAGGCGATAAACACAGCGGCAATCGCCCCCAGCAATAACCCCAGCACGCCCTTAGTCAGGCAAACCAGCCCCAAACCGATGCCGACACCCAACGCCCAAGGCAAATCCCGGCGCGAGCGCAGCAAGCACCACAGCATCAGCAGGGAAAAACACAGCACTGGCCCGTCGAGCATGGCCAGACGCCCGTGGCGCACCACCGGCAGCAGCGTCAGGTAAATCAGCGCCGCAAAAATTGCCGGTGTGCGCCGGGGAAAAACTTCCCGACCGACCCCATACAGCAGGGGCACGCTCAGAGAACTCAGCACTGCCGGCGGCAATCGCGCCGTCAGCTCACTGACACCGCCGGCAGAGTATGCTATAGCAATCAGCAGGTGAACCAGGGGAGGCTTGTTGAAATACGGTTCGCCGGCGAGGGTTGGGTGAAGCCAGTTGAAATCGCCGCGCCAAATATCGCGGGCTACCTGAGCGACAATTCCTTCATCCCAGTCTCGCAGGGGCACTCCATCGAGATTGATTCCATAAAGGAGAAGCGCCGCCAGCAGCAGTCCGAAAACCCAGAGCTGTTCGAGCAGGCGGTCAGTGCGCCGGTCCCGGTCGCCTGACTCACCCAAAGTAGAGATTTCCCTGTGCACGGTTTTAGATTTTAGATTTTAGCAGCAACCGGGAGAAGGAGTTAAATACCCACCAGAAACTGACGGGGTGCACCGGCTCGTGGTAGGATGAGGGAATCACAATCTTATAATGGGATAGCAACCGCCCTAAAATTTCGACACAGATTCCCATTATAAGATCAGTCTACCACGGCAGGGTGGAAAAAGATAGTACCCCCCACC
>CAZJNL010000232.1:0-7144 GCA_964546515.1 uncultured Oscillatoria sp. | reverse complement strand
GCCGGCAGCGTGACGATTCAAACCGGGCGGCTGAGTCTGCGGGATGGGGGTCAAATCACTGCTGCCACTTTTGAATCGTCAGGCAATGGGGGAACTGTGGAAATACGCGCCTCCGAGTCAGTGGAAGTGAGCGGCACCGCACCCGATGGGGAGTCTAGGAGCCTCTTGGCTGCCTTGACTGCCGGTACAGGAAAAGGTGGGAGCGTGACGATTCAAACCGGGCGGCTGAGTGTTCGGGATGGGGCTCTAGTCAGCGTCACCGGCTTGGCTTCAGGAACTCCAGGCAACCTGCACGTTACAGCCCGCGACATCCACCTTGACAGCCTGGGAACTCTCAGCGCTGCCTCCGAAACGAGTACAGGCGGCAATATAACACTGCAAACGCAGAATATACAGCTGCGCCGCAACAGTGAAATATCCGCCGCCGGCAGCAAAACCGGCAATATCACTTTAGAAGGCAATATCGCCATTAACGCCGATACCCTCGTGCTGCTGGAAGGCAGCCGCCTGGTCACCAGCGCTTCCGATCCGGGAGGCGGCAGCAATATTAAAATCAGACCCCTAAGTGGGTCAGATGTAGCGGTGTTTAAGTCCCCAGACAGCACTATCAACGCCATTGGGCAACTGAGCGTAGAGGGGTATGTCAGCTTCACTCCTGCTGAAGTTCCCCCCGTAAAATTCACCGATGTTACCAACTTGATTGACCGCCGGTGTGCGGCTTTGCAGGGGAGTCGGTTCACCGTCACCGGCAAAGGCGGATTGCCACCCGATCCCACCGGCATGCTAGCCGGTGAAACTGTTTGGCTCGACTGGGGCGCAGAACAGGGAGCACAGTCCCATATTGTAGAGACGCGATTTATCGCGTCTCCCCCTCAAGTAGAGACGGGATTTATCGCGTCTGGAGTACAAGGAGAAATCCCCAAATCCCCAAATCCTGGCTCTTCCCTTGTGGAGGCGCAAGGGTGGGTTATTGGCTCCAATGGCGAGGTGATTCTCACCGCCGAACCCCCCACCAGCACCCCGCACGCGCCGGTGTTCACCCCACCGGGGTGCAATCGGTCACGATCCTCTGCAGTGCAGTAGGGTGCGTTCCTTTTTACCTTGCACCCCACTTGCAAGGAGAGAGTGGGGAACGCACCCTACTTATCTGTCAGTAGGGTGCGTTTCTTTTTCCCTTGCACCCCACTTGCAAGGAGAGAGTGGGGAACGCACCCTACTTATTCGGAACAGATTACTGCAGATAATAGTGCTTTCTCACAGGGTTGAGAATCTTCCAAGTGCAGGACATGCCGGCGGGAAACGTCACCAAATCGCCTTTGCGGATTTCCACCGGCTCCCCACCCGAGGGAGTCACAACCACCTCTCCTTCCAAGAGATAGCAGATTTCCTCGCTGTCATAAGTCCAGGGAAATTCCGAGACTTCCTTAGTCCAAATTGGCCAGCTAGAGACGCGCAGATCCTCAAGGGTTTTCGTTCCGGGATCCCGCTCTACTTTTATTTGCGCCGTTTGTTCAATTTCCATTGTCTGTTTCCTCCACTGTAGGGTGCGTTCCCTCTTCCCTGGCACCCCACTTTGAAGTCGAGCGCGGGGAACGCACCCTACTTCTGGCACACCGCTTTGAAGTCGAGCGCGGGGAAGGCAGCATACTTTTGTTTTAGGCTAGCATTTAATTAATTGGATTGGGAATTGGATTGGGAATGTCAGCCGGTCTTTGCTGTCGTTCCAAATATTTACTCAACGTGTAAACCATATCCTCCCGCGTCATGGGTTCTAAAGGGTTAATCAGCTTGCTTCCTGTCTCCACGTTCACAAACCCCTCAGACAGTGCTGTGGCCATAGGTTTTTTCGCCCACTCCGGTATTTTCTTTGAATCTCGATATTTGGCTAGAATTGAAGCAACACTTTCCTCAGGCAACTGGAACACGCCATAAGCCTGGGCAAAGATAGCGAAAGCTTCTGCCCGATTGATTTTGAGATCCGGGAAAAACAGTCCGTCCCGATAGCTGTTCATAACTCCCGTTTTGAGAACCACCTGAATGTCGTTATAAGCCCAGTGAGAGCTGCCGACATCTGGAACCAGAATAATGCTCGCTTCTTGGGCCGTTTTTCGCTTATCCAGCTTAAAGGTTTTCACCAAAACAGCTGCCAGTTCTGCGCGAGTCAGGACTCTTTCTGGATGAAATTTTCCATCTGGATAGTTAGTCATCAACCCAGCCGCAACAACCCGGTCGATGGGAGCGAGAGATTGTTGAGCCTGAACGGGAACAGGAAAGAAGTGCAGAAAGGCGGTCAGATAAAAAATGCTAGCAACCCGTCGCATGACTGTAACAACTCCGACACGCTTAAAAGAGTGATGATGGCTTAGTGCCCTTGGCTCGGGAAACCCCCGATTTGGGATTTGACAGGCATGACCCATGCAAAATATAATAAAATTGCCTGGGGGCACCTGGCATTTTGCTTAAGCCTTCGATCAGATACTTTAGCTGTTTACCGGCAGTTCGTACAGCCATGCCCATCGTTAGCGCAGCGGCTCCGCAGGAGCCGGGGGCCAGAAACATCAAGTTTTGCCGGCGCGTGCGGGCATTCCGGCAAGTTGGCCATATCCAGGCCGGTGGAGCGGGCCACGCCTAACTCGTTGAGGCGTTCCGGAGGTTGGGGCGGGTTCGCGGACAGTATCTGCGGGAAAGAGAGAAAATTGATAAACCCGCCCCTACTGACGTTCAATTTTACAGTATTGGCGCACAAACCGGCATTCTGTCACACCCTGGGGTTTCTTTCACAGGTTGCGCTTGTCCCATTTTAACGTCCCTCAGGGGTTTTCTCTAATTTGTTTCAGGAGGGGAGGGGGGGACTAGATATCCATACCGCACTGATCGACTAAATAACAGAGGGCGCGAAAACGCAAGCCCACCAGTTGGTCATACAGCGGGTTGAGCTTGCACAGCGGTGGAATGCGCCCTATCTTGCGCCCAAACAGCTTGATATCCCGCTCAAACGGACACTGAGCTGGAATAGCCTTGTAGATAAACTTAGCCAACTTGGGATTGCGAATCTCAATTCGGTCAAGTAGCTGACGCACCGGGCGCAGTGGGTCAAATTGGAACTTGGGGAATTGAGCGCCCCTGGTTTTTTCCTGACTCTTTCCAGAAGTGTTCGCCTGACCGGGTAAAGTCTGACTTAGATTGTCTGCGAATATCACACTCATAAATTCCCCTACTAGATTGTGCGAGGGCTGGACTGGATTCAATCCTCCCTATTTATAAACATACAAAACCAGAGGCATTGCTGACAAATTTCGGCAATAAAAATCCTAAATAGCAGGAGGAAGTTTAGCTTAACTGTTGTCGGCAAGAGAGAAAAGGAATCAGTCCTAGCTCAGGACTATAATCTATTGCTTTCCCGGATTAAAGCTTTCCTTATGAGACGTTCATTGCTGGATTTTCCATAACGCCAGCTTGCTCTGAGCGCTGCGAAGGACGCACCGGCTTTAATACCTAGTGGGCAGCGGATGTGTAATTTATAGGACTTTCCGCAGACAGTGGCAGTCTTAGATCCCCCCAACCCCCCTTAAAAAGGGGGGCTAGTTCGGAGCTCTGGGAGTGAGACTCAAGGGTGCGGAAGTCCTAATTTACTTGTAAGGAGGCGGGAGGGAAAGGCATTGCCGCCGTTTCACCCCCTTGTGACGCCGAAGCTCGCAGTGCCGCTGCGAAGCACGCCTTCTTGAACGCACCCGATGCTCTGAGCGCTGCGCGTGGCGCACCTCGCGGCGTTGCACATTCGTGGGATGATAGATTTGTAGGGCGGGGACCGCACGGAGACTGCCCCCCTGCCTGCAACTGCAGATATTTCGGGGCAACCACGGGGGGATTGACCATACACTTTCATCCCCACATTGTGCAACGCCCACCTCGCCGCCGATCGAGGTCACAAAGAAGCAGAGAAAATATCACAGAGCGACAAGTCTTGCGTCACAGCAATTTCTGGCAAAACAAGAGACATTATTAGTAGCAACACAAAACAACCGCCTTCCGAACCGCTGATCGCAGAGGAGGAAAGCCATGACCGCCGCAACCTTATAAAAACCCGCTATTGCCTCTGAAAGTCAAGAATACCTTTTGCTGGTGATGATTGCCAGAGCTAAAGCCAGACGTCAAACAAATCTAGTGGCGCGGTGGCTTGTCGGGGCTGACTCTAAGCTTTACTGCGAGTGGGTCACAGAGCGATAAACTCTCTCCCAACCCTTGAGAATACGCCGCAGATTTGCTAACAACAAAACAGCCTTAAATATGCAACTTAGTTGTTGCGCGGTCGCCTGATACGCGCCGTGAAATGGGGGAGCGCGAATGTCCTGTAGGGGCGGGTTTATCCGACATATCTGCTGGTGGCAAAGGATATCTATAAACCCGCCCCTACAGCCTGAGAGCGCCGGTAAAGAAATATCAGAAACCGGGTTTCTGCAAATGGGAGCAACGAAATTCGGGCTTTTTAGCCCAAAGGAACCCGGTTTCTTACCGTTTCAGAAGAGTATCGAATTTCAGCTTTAGCTTAGTCTTCCTTTCAAGCTTCTCAAAACAGCTCACCCCGGTATCATCACCGGGGCTTTCTATTTGAACCACCAGATGGATTTCGCCCGTCGGCGGCGTCCCACCCAATTCAGACGAGAGCCGGTTCTGTCAGCGCCCCTAGCATTTTACCCAGCCAATCGATCAGGTACTCCAGCTGCTTGTCAGCGCCGAGCACACCCATCCCCCGGACAGTCACCTTCCCCGGGCTGTAGACAAACTTCTCGTGCAAGTGTTCGGGAAGCTTAGCTTTCAGCAAATTCCAAGCCGGCTCCTCCATTTTCGTCTCCAAAACAACGTGCTGCTTGCCCTCCGGCTTAATATGAGAAAAGCCCAGCCTCTTGGCAATCTGCTTCAATTCCACCAGACGAAACAGATGCTGGGCGGCTGCAGGAACAGGCCCATAGCGGTCGAGCCAGTCCGCCTGAATCTGACTCAACTCTTCGGCAGATCCCGCAGACGCCACAGCGCGGTAAGCGCTCATCTTCTGATCCAAATCCAGAATATAGTCCGCTGGAATAAAAGCCGTAACGTGCAAATCGATCTGAGTCTCCTCCACCAGGGGAATTTCCTGCCCCCGAATCTCCCGAATCGCCTCTTCCAGCATTTCCATATACAAATCAAACCCAATCGCATCCATCTGCCCAGACTGCTCAGCGCCCAGCAGATTTCCCACCCCCCGGATTTCCATATCGCGCACCGCCAGCTGGTAGCCCGAACCCAGCTGAGTGAATTCCTGAATTGCCCGCAACCGGGCTTTAGCCGCATCAGTCAGCTGATTTTGCCGGCGGTAGAAAATCCAGGCGTGAGCTTGAATACCGGCACGCCCGACGCGCCCCCGCAACTGGTAAAGCTGAGCCAGACCGAAACGGTGGCCATCCTCAATCAAAATCGTATTCACCCTAGGGATATCCAGCCCCGACTCAATAATAGTAGTGCAAACCAAGATATCCGCCTCACCGGCACTGAAAGCCAGCATCGTCGCTTCCAGTTCCGACTCATCCATCTGCCCGTGTCCAAGGGCAATCCTCGCTCCGGGAACCATCTCCCGCAACTGACCGGCAATCTCCTCAATCCCCTCAATGCGAGGCACCACATAGAAAACCTGCCCGCCCCTGTCCAACTCCTGGCGAATCGCACTGCGCACCGTTTCCGGGTCATATGGCGACAAATGCGTCTGAATCGGACGCCGAGAAGCAGGCGGCGTAGCAATCACACTCATCTCCCGAATCCCCGACAGCGCCATATAAAGCGTGCGGGGAATCGGCGTGGCGCTGAGCGTCAGCACATCCAGCTGAGTTTTCAGAGTCTTAATCTTCTCCTTCTGCGCCACCCCAAACCGCTGCTCCTCATCCACCACCAGCAAACCCAAATCCCGAAACATCACCCCCTTACTCAAAATCGCCTGAGTTCCCACCACCACATCCAACTCCCCCGTCGCCAGCCGGCGCTGGATATCCCGGCGCTCCTCAGGACTCCGAAAGCGGTTGAGCAAGCCAACCTGAATCGGGTACGGAGCAAAGCGCTCCTTGAGCGTGTGGTAGTGCTGCTGCGTCAGAATCGTCGTCGGCGCGAGCAGCGCCACCTGCTTTCCCGCAGTCACCGCCTTAAAAATCCCCCGAATCGCCACCTCCGTCTTGCCAAACCCCACATCCCCGCAAACCAGCCGGTCCATCGGGCGCTCACTTTCCATATCCCGCTTCACATCCTGAGTCGCCTTCAGCTGGTCAGGCGTAGGCTGGTAAGGAAAAGAATCCTCCAATTCCTGCTGCCAAGGCGAATCAGACGGGAAAGCCAAACCCTGCTGCTGCGATCGCTTCGCATAAAGCTTCAGCAAATCAACCGCCAACTTCTTAACCGCCTTCCGCACCTTATTCTTAGTCGTTTCCCAAGCCTTGCCGGTCAGCTTATTCAGTTCCGGAGCCTTCCCCTCAGCCGTGCGGTAGCGCGACAGCACCCCCAGCGAGTCAGCCGCCACCCGCAGAGTGCCATCGGCGTACTTCACCACCAAATAGTCTCGCGTTTCATTATTAATAGTGAGACTTTCCAACTTAATAAACTTCCCCACCCCGTGCTGCCGGTGAACCACATAATCTCCCGGACGCAACTTATTCGGGTCTACCTGCTTCGACGCCGCTCGCCGGCGCTTGCGCACATAGCTAGGCGTCGCCAGGGCGTGCTGACCAAAAAACTCCCTGTCCGTAATCACCGCCAGACGGAAAGTCGGCAAAATAAACCCTTCCAACTCCGCCAGCCCGGAATACTTCAGCGCCACCGGCGTGTGAGAAACAGCCAGCTTGTCAATCATCGGGTAATCCCTCGGATTCGGAACAAACTGCGCCGGACAGTCGTGTTCTTGCAGCAGAGAAACCGAACGCGAAGGCTGCGCCGAAACCAGGAACACAGAAAACCCCTTACTCCCCTCAGAGCGCACAATTTCGGCAATTTTGGCAAACTGGTGAGGCGTCACCGGCACGGGGCGGCTTGCCAAATTCAGCGAATTCGAGCCGACATTGGCGGATTTGCTGCCAACCTCCTCCACCAGTTCACGGTTGAGCCGCGCCCACTCTTCCGGGAAGCG
>CAZJNL010000231.1:0-7163 GCA_964546515.1 uncultured Oscillatoria sp. | reverse complement strand
TCCGAGTTCAGGAAGGGAGCTGCCCATGACGCGGAATGGCCACTGCGGCAGGTCAAAGATGTAGAAACCGCGCAGGAAGAACAGTCCAGAACTGCCGGCAATCAGCCCGCTGGCAAAAGTCCAATTCCAGCGGAAGGGGAAGTAATTGCGCAAGAACCAGGCGAGCAGGTAAGATCCGAGCACCATCGCAATTTTGGGCAGCAGGGCCACAGCACCGCCGTCGATCCAGAAGCGGGGGTTGAGATAGCCGTTATCCCGCAACCAGCGGAAGAAGTCGCGGAAGGTGATTTGCCCCTTGGTGGCGAGCTCAACTGCGGCGGCGGCGTCCAGTTTGCCGGCACCGAAGTGGTTGAGGGGATCGTCTTTGACTGCCAGCGCCGACTGCTTGAGGACGTTTTCGATGTCTTCGGGAGATTGGACGCCGGAGGCTTTGATCAGGGCGGCGACACCGGCAACGTGGGGGGATGCCATGCTGGTGCCTTGGTAGGCGGCAAAGATGGATTCGCCGGTTTCGGGGTTAATGGTGTTTTGCAGGATGCCGCCGATATCGCCTTCGCGGGTGCTGCCGCCGGGGGCGGCGATGTCCACACCGGCTCCGTAGTTGGAGTAGAAGGCTTTTTGCCCGCTGGCGTCGAGGGCGGCGACGCCGATGACGTGGGGGTAGCGGGCGGGGTAGGCTGCGGAATTTTCGTCTTCGTTGCCGGCGGCTGCGATGATGGTGACGCCTTTGCTGTGGGCGTAGTTGATGGCTTCTTGCATGACTGCGGACTCGCCGCCGCCGCCCAAGCTCATGTTAATTATGTCTGCGCCGTTGTCGGCTGCAAATTTGATCGCTTCGGCAATGTCGGTGACGGTGCCCCCGCCGTAGGCGCTGAGGACTTTCAGGGGCATGATCTTGGCTTCGTAGGCGATGCCGGCGACGCCGTAGCTGTTATTGGTAGACTGGGCGATGGTGCCGGCAACGTGGGTGCCGTGTCCGTTGTCGTCGGTGGCTTCTTCTGTGTCGTTAACGAAGTCGTAGCCGGGGACGAATTTGGTGTTTTGCAAGTCTGGGACGCGGCTGACGCCGGTGTCAATTACGGCAACGGTGGTGCCATTCCCTTTGCTGTCGTCCCACGCCCGCTCTATGTTGATGCTGCGCAGGTTCCACTGTTTGCTGTAGTCTGGATCGTTGGGAGTCTGGAAGGCTTTATACTGGTAGTCGGGTTCTATGTATTCTGTGTATTTTGCTACCTCCGACTGTTTCAGGGCGTTCAGCAAAGGCAGGTCGCCTCTGACGATGTACAGGTGGTCAGCGCCTGAGAATTGGCTGTTGAGGCGGGGCGCAACGTGATATTTTTGCGCTATCTCGCTCAGCTCGGTTTGAATCTGGGCTGCTGGGATATCCTCGCGGAAATCCAGCACAATTGTATCAAACGTTCCTCGGTTGGCCAGACCTTTGAAGTTAAACAAGGCCCAGCCTATGCCAATTATAAATAAGCAGAGAAGGAAAAATTTTCTCATAGAAACCCTTCAGCTGTTGTGCTGGTATCTCTCCAAGATAGCTTAAGTTCGGACTGTCTGGCGCGGATGTTGCGAAATAGTTACAATTCTTTTTTCATGTTTCATGCTATTTTTCTGGAACGCGCCCGGATGCGCGATTGTTTGACGACGCACTTCCTACTGATTAATTATGGAACGAGGTCTGTTGTGGTTGCCCCTGCTGGGCATTTTTATCTGGCTGGCTTGGGCCGGCTGGAATGAGTATCAAAAAGTCGAGGCTTATCGCGCCTGGGCGAAACAGTTTCAGCGGGCTAAGTATGACATTTATGCGGTTCTAGGACTTGCAGGCAGCCAGCTCGTGTGGGGCAAGCCGGCACGTTCGGGCCCGGTAGATTTGCAAACGTTTTCGCTCAAAGACGTGCGATCGCTCCAGCTGCTGGTGGGTGGCAAGCCTGCTTCTTTGCAAGTGCCGCCGGCATCAGGGGGTGCGATCGCGCTGGAATTTGTGCTGGATTCCGGGGGGACGGTGCGCGTCCCCTTCACGGAGATATCCCTCGCCGCTGAGTGGGGCTTGCACTTGCAGCAGGAATTGCAGCGTTATTGATCCTCTGGTTGAAACTTGCGGTGAGGCGCAAGGGCGAAACGCCCCTTTCATCGGCTTGTTTTTATTGTTTAGTTATTCGTTATCGGTTCGACGGTATCAGATTTTTGAGATTTTGTCAACTATCTAGTGGGGTGCTTTATTAACGCACCCTGCGGCTCCCCGCACCCGCAGCACCGGCTAGCTTGGCTGCTGACAAAATACTGTTGAGCGTGCAAAACTGGTGAGCAACCCTTGCGGCTTTAACTTCGACCAGCCAGGAATTGTTTTTGCAGAGGCTGGCCTGTGGGCCCAAAGCAGGCGTCTTGTGAGTGAAATAAAGTTTGACTTGAGGAGCGGCGATGAAAAATCCCTTTGACAGAGACACCTTTGACAGTGGCCACGCTCTGCTGGATGGTTTGATGCGCCAGCGGGGTTTAGACTTGCTTCGATCGCAGCAACGCTCAGCATCCTGAGATGAGTTGCCGCGATGCCGGGATGCCGCACGCTGCCGGTGGCGACTTGTGTGACTCAGGGTTGGGCTTGGGGCAATCTGGACATCGCAGCAGTTTCCCCGATTCAGGAATTGTACTTTTCACCTCTGGCTGGGGGGACTCTGCTGCGCTATCCTTTGAGAATTCAGGGGCAGAACGCCAGACTGGCTGGCATGGCCCTCACCCGCCAGATTGGTACAGCCTGTTACCCGATTGTAGCAATCCGGATTACTTCACCAACAGTACGAGCGATGATTTTGCAAAGGATGGAGGAGGGTGGGGAGGGCAGGCGAAACAGCCGAGTGAGCTCGGCGGGGGTGAACTATTCACAGGAGCGCGATTCTTATGTGACAAATATAACAGTGGCGATGTCGGTGATTGTACATCTTCGAGTGTGAGCTACTGTGGGCGGTAGGTGCGCTCCCGCTCAGGAAGCAACTCAAGCAAGGATTGCTCAGGCATGCCGGCAGGCAAAATCTGTGACAGGGGCGATCCTGGTGTGGGATGTGCCGGTGCCGGCACCGAACCTCTACAATAAAGCAGGCATGGGGGGTTCGCCAGACCGCTAAGGGGGCTGTTGGCGGAGCCGCCTCTATGTTGCTCTTCTGTGTTGGCGACGTTTCACACTACAATTGGATAACCTATCGGAGATGCGGAAATGGTCTGGAATTGGCTTAAGAACGTAGGTAAAGCAGTCACGGGTGGGGCAAAGTTTGGGGGCGACACCCAAATGTATATGGCTGACAAGCAAGCCGAAAACACAGCTCTCAGCCTTCCGGAAAATACGGCTTTGGCAGAGCAACGGGAGGAAATGCAGGTGGCACAGCTGAAGCTTCAGTATTTACAGCAACCTGAAAATCAAGAGGTGCAGGGATGGTTAGCTCAGCCCGTTCAGGAACTGGCCAAAGAACTGCCAGAGAAAAGTCCGGCTTTGCAAGCAGGGCTGGCTGGGCCAAATTCTGAAGGCGCTAAGGAGCCGCAAGAGAAAAATCAGGCTTTTCAGGCGGAACTAGCGAAACTGAATCACGAACGGGCGAAAGAACTGCAAGAGTTTATTCAGAGGGTTCAAATCGCCCTCAGCGAAAAAAATCTGGATTTTCAGCGGTGGCGCTGGGAAGAAGAGAAAGCTCTCCAGTTACAAGTGCAGGAGCTGAACCACGAACTCCAGCGCTCTCTGGCTGCCTATCAGAAGGAAACATCGCTGAAGTTAATCGAAGAACAAAAAAGGCTGGAAAATTCGCCGATTTGGCTAGTAGCTTCCGATCTCCTCAACTCGCAGCCCAATCAGGATGTGACGCCGTTGCGAATTTTCTTCGCTCCGCCCAAAATTCAGTTTGAGCGATTGGAAAAGGCGGCGGGTGCCGGCAAAGAGTTCCCAGACATTGAGCTAACTTTAGCGGAAGGGCTGCGGCAATTTTTACGGGACTATTCCGCACAAGGCAGATATCTAGACTTTTTAGCCGGCGCTTGGGTGAGCAAGACGTTTCACAGTGAGGCGAGTATCAAAGCGCTGTTTGCGGCGCTGAAATCTGAGCCGACTTTGGTGCTGGAATCGGAAGTGGATGGGGATTATCTCAATTTCCGCGTTGCCTACTGGAGTTTGAATTGGCCAAAATATCGCTATGACCCGGTTATCTCCCGGCTGCCCTATCGGGATATCCTGTATGAAGCGGCAAAAGCTCGCGCCCGCAAGTGGCCGGAAACAAAGGCCAAGCTGGTGGCAGCTGGGGAAGACCCAGAGGAAGTTGACCAACTTTATGGCGGTGACAATCTGAAAAATTGGCAAATCTTGCAGCGGGAGGAGAGGTTCAGAGAAGCGGGGATTGATGCCAGCGAGGTGGAGTTCAACTATATTGTCAGCCAGAAAGATTTTGAGGAACTGTGCCAGCTTTTGATCGTTTGCCACTGCTTGTTTGCTGGCTTGGTGGCAGATGAGTATTTTCTCTTTGAGTACAATCAGCCGCCGGTGCTGCCCCAGCTTATCCCTGACTTGACTCAAAATGTGCCTGACAGGGAAGCAGTGCAGGAGGTGATGAAAGCGGTTGTGCTGTACAATTACAATATCTATGAGGTTCTGGAAAGTCAGCGGCCAGCTTTAGTGCCAGACTTGGCTCTGGATTGGGCGCGGAGTTTGGCGCATTTGCCCAATAAAACTTGGGCGAAGGGGCGAGTGGTTTATTCGGTGCAATCTTGGCTGAAACAGAACGGGCTGTCGCAACCGCAGGGGTTTGAGGGGTTGTTAGATGCCCTGGAGTCGGCTCTGAAAGTCGCAGATGTGCCTTATGTCCAAAAGCTGAATGAGTGTCTGGCAGCTGTTGGGGAAAGTCGCCGCCTGAGTGTGATAGATGCTTGCTACAGCCGGGGGTTGAGCCGGTGCAAGCAGGGAGAGTATAAAGCCGCCATCTCGGATTTTGACCAGGCGATTCAGCTGAATCCCAAGTGGGCGGAAGCTTACTACAACCGGGGGCTTGCCTACGAACAATTGGAAGAATTCGAGCGGGCAATTGAGGACTACACGCTGGCGCTGCGGACTCATCATAACTGGGCGATTGCGTACTGTCAGCGAGGTAACGTCTATTACAAAATGGGGCAGTATGAGCCAGCGATTGCTGACTACGATCGGGCGCTGAGCGTCAACCCCAACTTGACTGAAGCGAGCAGCAACCGGAATCTTGCCCGGGGTGTTTGGGATGAGATAAAACGCAAGGAGGAAGATCAGCGCAAACGCCGGCTGGAAGCGGCTGCTGTTGCCCACACCCTCACGGGGCATTCCAGCACCGTTTGTTCGATCGCCATCAGCCCGGATGGGCAGACGCTAGTGAGTGGCAGCTGGGATAACAGCATCAAGATTTGGCAGTTGAGTACAAGGGAGGAAATCCGCACCCTGATGGGGGATTCCAAGTGGGTTCTTTCCCTGGCGATCAGCCCGGATGGGAAGACGCTTGTGAGTGGCAGTGCTGACAGCGTTATCAAGATTTGGCAGCTGAGTACAGGGCAGGAAATCCGCGCCCTTAAGGGGCATTCTAGCTGGGTTCGCTCCCTGGCGATCAGCCCGGATGGGCAGATGCTTGTGAGTGGCAGTGAAGACAACACGATTAAGATTTGGCAGCTGAGTACAGGGCAGGAAATTCACACCCTCAAGGGGCATTCTAGCTGGGTTCGCTCTCTGGCGATCAGCCCGGATGGGCAGACGCTTGTGAGTGGCAGTGATGACAGCACGATTAAGATGTGGAATCTGAATACAGGGCAGGAAATCCGCACTCTCAAGGGGCATTCTAGCTGGGTTCTCGCCCTGGGCATCAGCCCGGATGGGCAGACGCTTGTGAGTGGCAGTGATGACAGCACGGTTAAGATATGGAATCTGAGTACAGGGCAGGAAATCCGCACCCTCACGGGGCATTCTGGCAGCGTTTTTTCCCTCGCTATCAGCCCGGAGGGGCAGACGCTTGTTAGTGGTGGCGGTGACAGCACTGTCAAGATTTGGCAGCTGAGTACGGGGCAGGAAATCCGCACGCTCACGGGGCATTCTAACTGGGTTCTTTCCCTGGCTATCAGCCCGGATGGGCGCATTCTTGTTAGTGGCAGCAGTGACAGCACTATCAAGATTTGGCGGCTGGCGTGACACGGAGTGATCACGGTTTAAAAACGGCGCGGAGCAACACAAATTCAATGATTTGTGTGTCCGCGCATGCCGTGTCGTGGGTTCGGGAGTGTGCTGTTTTTTGCAGATATTTCTGAGTTCGTCAGCTGGAGGTTTTAACCCCTAGAGTAAGGGCGCGGCACTGCCGCTACTGCGTGGATCGCAACTGCACTTCGATTGCTGCGCGATTCGGCTGGCACCGACTTCCTCTCGCGCCGGCCCGAGGGCCTCTCTCAGCTGTTGCCTGTCGTTAGATAGTTCTTCCTCATCGATTTTAGCTTATCATAGTATTGAGGTTTTGTCAATTCAATCTAAAACTTTTGGTCTGCGCCCTTTGCCGGTGGGAGAACATTTCCCTTGCGGGTTGGAAGGCGCTCTTGTAGAGACGCGATTTATCGCGTCTCGATTTATCGCCTCTCTAGAATTAGGGGAGAAGGAAGACAGATAATATTAGGGTGGGAAAGGAGTAATGGAGAGCATCTCTTATCACATTTAACGACTACTTCTTGAGGACACTGCAGATAAGCTCACCGGCACCATTTGGCTGGAACGGCACAGCAGTTCCATCTTTTCGCACTCTCACCCGCTGGCGGCAGTTGTATATCTCGATTGGCCTTTTAACTCCATCGACACTAACGGCTGCTCGATATTCCCAGTGATTCTTGGCGCTTCGCTTGATACTGAGGATGCAAATTAAGTTGTCGTTGGAGTGCCGGCAGAAAGACGCCTCAGCTGGGAGCGCGAATGAAAACGATAGTGCCAGCACCAGCAGCATAGTAATGTATTTCCCCATGTCCGAATTCAATCGCCCCTCGAAATTATACCTGGTTGCCAATTATTATAGCGGTTTTAAGATCGGAGCGGTACATTTTTTCTCCGCACGCCTCCGGGACTCAGAGACGCGTTTTATCGCGTCTATACATGTGTCGAGACGCGACATGTCGCTTCTCTACACCACCTGAATTAT
>CAZJNL010000230.1:0-7167 GCA_964546515.1 uncultured Oscillatoria sp. | reverse complement strand
GTGAATCTCCCAGAGGGGCCGACCCCTCGTACTAAACGACCATTTCAGGTCGCGCAATGTGTTATTTATAAGCTGCCTGCGGCTTTTAAAAAGCCTGAAATTAGCTGCAATCCAGCTTATATATTTAGCGCCCCGCCAAACAGTTCCCAACCACAATCACCCATGAAAAGTTCTTGGAGGAGAGTTTTATGACAGAACGGAATGACAGTCTGATAGCTGGAAATTTTGTTAGTCCTGCTTTCGGTTTGGAGCTAAACGAACTCTAGGCGTACCCGAATCAGATTTACATTCCCCAGATGTCCGACCAAAAGGTTTTGTTTGCCAACCGGACTGCTTGTGCAACAACCGCTCGGCTGGAGATATGCTTGGCAAGGAAATCACAGCACTTTGGGATGATGATGTGCTGAGTGAGTTGATGGAGCGTCTGCAAAGGGATGGGGAACTTTGGCAATACAACTATCCCGGATATCGCGGCTCGACGGGAACCCGGTTCGCCAATCTGGCGGCGCGACCTCTATATGTTTGTGGCTAATTACAAGTTGGTGGAGTTCTTGGGGTCTGTTTGCCGGTTCTGCACGATTACTTCAGCTGAAAAAATACAGTCCTAGAGGTAGGGTGCGTTCCGCATCATCCATTTATCCACACATCCAGGGTACGTGCGCCGGCGGAACGCACCCTACGAAAGCTGAATCCGGGCAGTGCGTTCCGCATCATCCATTTATCCGCACATCCAGGCAGCAAGCGGTAGGGTGCGTTCCGCATCATCCATCAATTTATCCACACATCCAGGGTACGTGCGCCGGCGGAACGCATCCTACGAAAGCTGAATCCGGGCAGCGGCACTGAAACAAGATGGCCTGGTGGTCATCTCCCCTAGGGGAAGGTAAACTCTATAAGAGGACAGAAGACAGAAAACGGAAGAGGGAATAATTCCCGTTTGGCCCGACGACGGCACGGCACTCGGAGAGCGCAATGCCGTAGGCGCTTTGCGCCGTGCGCTCTTAGCGCATCGGACACTCACCGGCTGGCCAGAATTAACCAAATAGGGGGTAGCACAGACCAATGCAATTAGAAGAGAGGGAAAAGTCAACCGTAATTTCACGGATAACGGTCGCCATCGCAGCTACATTCACAGCGGAGCCGGTGGAGGAATCTCTCAGCTTTTGGCTGCAAGAGCTCGATATCCCCTGCAAAATAGAGTTTGCCCCCTACAACCAAGTCTTCCAGCAACTGCTCGACCCAAATAGCCTGCTTTCCCAAAACCAGAATGGCATTAATGCAGTCTTGCTGCGAATGGAAGACTGGGAGCGCCATGAGGAAAGAGCTGGTTTGGGGCAGCCCCAGCTCGTAGCCACAGGCGAGACGCCTGTGGTGACACACCGCATAGAAGGTAACCTGCGAGACTTGGTGACGGCTTTGAAGTCCCGGACTCAGATTTCGGCAACGCCCCAGCTCGTCTGCTTGTGCTCACCCTCCCCCCAGGCTGCGGCTGACGCCAACCGGCAAGCGTTCTTCCAACAGATGCAGGAGAGGCTGAAATTAGAATTAGACAGCCTCAGCGGCGTGTCCCTGGTGACTGCCGAGGAGGTGGCTGCCACCTATCCAGTGGTACAGTATTACGACCCACATACAGATGAGTTAGGTCAAATACCCTACACGCCGGCATACTTTACCGCACTGGGAACAGCAATCGCCCGAAAAATCGCTCGCCTGCTCACCGAGCCCCACAAAGTTATTGTGATCGACTGTGACCAAACCTTGTGGAAGGGCGTCTGCTCAGAAGATGGGGCAACCGGCATAGAAATCGACCCGCCCCGCCAAGCGCTGCAAGAATTTATGGTAGCGCAGCGCGACGCTGGCAAGCTCATCTGCCTGTGCAGCAAAAACAGCGAGCAAGATGTCTTCGAGGTGTTTGAGCGGCGTCGGGAAATGCCCCTCAAGCGAGATTGCATCGTATCTTGGCGCATCAACTGGCAGCCCAAGTCAGAAAACATCAAATCCCTAGCTTCGGAGCTAAATCTCAATCCCGACAGCTTTATCTTAATCGATGACAGCCCCATTGAGTGCGCCGAAGTCCAAGCCAACTGTCCGGAAGTCCTCACCCTGCTGCTGCCGGCAAATCCAGAAGATATCCCCAGATTCCTCAAACACGTCTGGGCGTTCGACCATTTAAAAGTCACAGAAGAAGACAAAAAGCGAACAGAACGCTACCAGCAGAACGGACAGCGCGAGAAGTTGCTTTCCGAAGCAGCGACTCTGGAAAGTTTCCTGGAGAGTCTTAACTTAGAGGTGCAAATCGCAAAGATGGAACCACCACAGATAGGGCGGGTTTCACAGCTGACGCAGCGAACCAACCAGTTTAACTTTACCGCAGTCAGACGTTCTGAAAGCGAAATTCAACAGCTGTGCCAGTCTGGATTTGAGTGCCTCACCTGCGAAGTAAAAGACCGTTTTGGGGATTACGGCTTAGTCGGCGCAATAGTTTTCTCAGTTGAGTCTGACGCTATCATTGCAGACACATTCCTGCTCAGCTGCCGCGCCCTGGGCAGGGGTGTGGAGCACAGAATGCTGGCAAAACTGGGAAAAATCGCTGTCGAAAGGGGGCTGGGCCATGTGGAGGTGTCTTGCATTCCCACCCAGAAAAATCAGCCGGCGCTCAATTTTCTCGACAGTGTGGCTGCGAATTTCAAACAGCCCTTTGAGCGGGGTTTCCGCTACCGACTCCCCGCCTCAGTTGCTAATGCTGTTCGCTACCCGCCCGCAGGCTCTCTTGTAGAGACGCGATTTATCGCGTCTCCCACCGCGTCTCCCACCGCGTCTCCCACCGCGTCTCCCTCGGCGTCTCCCTCGGCGTCTGGATCGCTTGATTGGGAAAGCTGGGTCGAAATCCCCCAATCCCCCAATCCCTGCTCCTTCAACCTCAAGCAACGAACACTGATTCGGATTGCCACAGAACTGTTTGAACCAGAACAAATTCTCGGGGCGATAGAATCGCAAAAGCGCCGGAAAAGACCGGAACTGGTAGGGGTAGGCCCCCGTGCCTGCCCCTACTCCGAACCCCGGACGCCGGTTGAACGAGTGCTGGCAAGCATCTGGGCGGCGGTACTCAGCGTCGATCGGGTAGGAATTGAGGACAATTTCTTCGAGTTGGGCGGACACTCCCTGCTGCTAACCCAGCTGATTTCCAGGGTGCGCGAAACTTTTCAGGCGGAACTGTCAATGCAGAATTTCTTTGAAGCGCCGACTGTGGCGGGAATAGCCGAGAGACTTGCGCAAGGTGAGAACGGGCGTGCAGACGCTAATACTGTGGCAGAGCTGCTGATAATGGTCAGCCAGCTAAAGGAAGAGGAAGCTAAAGCAATGCTAGAGCACAAGTCAGCACCGGCAGTACCGAGTGTAGGGAACCTCACGGGAGGTGCGGCTGGCGTTGCGGAGCCGTTGGAGGATCTCCCACCCGAACCGAGTAGGGGCTTTCAGCCGTTAGCCCAGGGCGAAGTGAGCGAAGATGATTCACCGATTATATCTCTTTCCGGGTGGCACTCAAGAGCTGCTGAAGCGCCTTTAATTTACCGCACTGGCGATATTGAGCTGGTGCCAATCCGCGAGAAAGTAGTGTTGGTTTACTCCAGAACCAGCCGGTGCAGTCAAATTCTCAGCGCTGATATCGCAGAACTTCTTTCTGAGTGCCGGCAGTTCAAAACTCTCGACGACCACGCACAGGATATCGCCGGGCGGCGAAACTTGGGAGAAGATAGCATAGAAGCGATAAAAAGTCAACTGACAAGGCTGGTCGAGGCCGGCTTTCTGATTTCCCAGCAGCAGCTGTTCGAGAAAGGCACAAGTAGGGGCGGGTTTACAAACATTCCTCGTTTTGAAGCCAATATATCGGGCGAACCGGCCCCAAAAGACGCGCCCGCCACAGGCTGCTCTATCGCCTCGGTTGGGATACTCACCTGCAACCGGCTGGAGGGATTGAAGCGCAGTCTGACGAGCTACATCGAAAACAGCAAGCAATACGGCAGAACCAATGACTTTGTGGTAATGGACGATTCGGCCAGCCCCGAGACGCGAGAAAGCTACAGGCGGCTGCTGCGGGAGCTTGCGGCTGAATATGGGGTGGAGATATTCTATGCCGGTTTGGAGGAAAAGACTAGCTTTGCCAAAGCGCTGATTGAAAAGGGAGGCTTGCCGGCAGAAGTTGTTAACTTTGCCCTGTTTGATGTGGAGAGCACTGGCTATTCTTACGGCGCGAACCGCAACGCCATGCAGCTGCACAGCGCTGGCGACGCGATCTTCACCGCCGATGACGACACGCTGTGCCGCCTTGTGCCGTCTCCAGAGTTGAGCGAGGGCTTGACGTTTAGTGCCGGTTACTCAGCAGCGGATATCTGGGTGTTCCCCAACCGCCAAACCGCCCTGCAGTCAGTTTCCTTCGTTGAAGACGATAACCTCGCCCTCCACGAGCTGATGCTGGGAAAAACTGCCGGTGCGATTGCTGCCATGTTTGGCCACACCGGCGACTTCCACCGTGCGGACACACCCTTGCTGCGCCGGTTGCAAGCCAGTGGCGGCAGAGTGCTGGTGACATTCAGCGGACTGATTGGAGATTGTGGCTGGGGGGCACCTTTTGGCTACTGGAATGCGCCCTTGGGATATCTGTTACTCACAGGTCAGTCCCGCGAGCGATTAGTCCAGTCGGAATCTGACTACCGCTTGGCTTGTACCAGTCGCGACATCTTGCGAGTGGTGAGCACCCCCACCATCAGCGACGAAACCTTTGGCATGACGACCTTTATGGGGCTGGACAACCGCATTTTGCTGCCGCCGTTCCTACCTGTCAGGCGAGAGCAGGATTTAATCTTTGCCACCACCCTGGGCAAGTGCTTCCCGGACGCCTGCTTTGGCCACCTGCCGTGGGCCCTGCTGCACGAGCCGGTGGAAACGCGGAAATTCTGGCCAGGTGAAATCTTCAGAACCGCCTCCGGCTTTGACACAGCTAAACTAATTTTAGAGTGCGTCAAATCTTGCTCCTTCGGGCCCGGCCAGACCGCTGGAAAAGAGAGACTTCGCGCCCTCGGCACCCACTTGACTGAATTGGGTTCCCAACCCCAAGCCGACTTTGAAGAATTTGTGCGACTGCAAGTGTGGCGCACCAGCCGTTCGTTTATCTCCTTAGCGGAAGAACAGCTGCAGCAGTGTCAGGAATCACCGGCATTTTGGGCCAATGATGTCAAAAAATACCTAGATATTTTGTGCCAGTCCCTGGCGAGAGACGATTATTTCGTTCCCCTTGACCTGCTTGCAGGACGCAGCACCAGCGAAGCGCGGGAACTGGCCCAGCGCTTAGTTCTGAAATTTGGCCAGCTGCTGTACTGGTGGCCCGATCTGGTCGAAGTCGCCAAGGAATTGCGATCTCAAGGCCAAAGAGTGGCCATAAAGGAATTTTGAATGATTTTGGATGCCCGGATAATGGAAGCCCGGATTTTGGATTTAATCTAAAATCTAAAATCTAAAATCTAAAATAAAGGTGAGGGCGCATCTCTGTAAAATAGTGTTATAAAAAAGGTTCAAAATGGGTGAATCTATCAAAGATATTGCGGCTCTTTCTCAAACTAAGCGGGCGCTTTTTGAGTTGCTGCTGCAGGAAAAGGGACTGAATGGAGCAAAAATCCAAAGAATCCCTCGCCAGAGAGGTGCCCAATGTTTTCCCCTTTCCTTTGCCCAGCAGCGGCTGTGGTTTCTCGACCAATTGTCACCGGGGAATTCTGCATACAATGAGACAACCGCCCTCCGCCTCCAGGGGGTGCTGAATGTGCCGGCTCTGGAAAAAAGCCTCAATGAAATTGTGCGCCGGCACGAAATCTTGCGGACGACCTTCGCCACTGTGGCAGGAGAGCCGGTTCAAATCATTTCTCCGGCACAGCCTCTCACCCTGCCGGCAGTAGACCTCAGACATATTCCCCCAGACAGGCGAGAGTCTGAGTTTTGGCAGATGTCCGCCCAAAAGGCCCAGCAGCCTTTTGACCTGAGGAAAGGGCCCCTGATAAGGGCAACCCTGTTTCAGCTGGGCGAAACCGTTAGCGCAGCTGCTCCGCAGGAGCAACACGCACTGCTGCTAATCGCCCATCACATTGTCAGCGACGGTTGGTCGAGTCGGGTGCTGGTTCGAGAGATGGCTGCACTCTATGAAGCTAACTGCAAGGGCATTCCCTCTCCCCTTCCCGAACTGCCAATACAGTACGCCGACTTTGCCGTGTGGCAGCGCCAGTGGCTCTCCGGGGGGGGCGATCACAAGGCGTCGCCCCTGCAGTCATTGCTTTCCTACTGGAAAGAGCAGCTGGCTGGCGCTTCCCCGGTGCTGGAACTGCCGGCCTCGCACCCCCGACCGGCTGTGCTTTCCGGAAGGAGTGGACGCCACTCTTTGATGCTGTCCGAAAAGCTGAGCGAGGCAATCAAAGCGCTGTCGCGCGAGTGTGGGGTGACTCTGTTTATGACCCTGCTGGCAGCTTTCCAGAGCTTGCTCTACCGGCATACGGGGCTCGAAGATATTATAGTCGGCTCTCCGACTGCCAGTCGCAATCGGGCTGAAATCGAGCCGCTGATTGGATTTTTCATCAACACGCTGGTTTTGCGCACCAACCTCGGCGGAAATCCCAGCTTCAGGGAACTGCTGAACCGGGTGCGCCCGGTGGCCCTCGGGGCTTTCGCCCACCAAGACATGCCTTTCGAGAAGCTGGTGGAGGAACTCCAGCCGCAGCGGGATTTGAGTCGCACGCCCCTGTTCCAAGTGTTTTTTAACCTGCTCAACTTGGAAGGCTCCTCGGCTCAAGGGCGCATCGAAATGGCCGGCGTTACCGCAGAAACCTTGCCGCGCCCCGAACAGGATGCCAAGTTCGATTTAACGCTGTACGCTCGAGAAAAAAAAGAGGGAATCGAGCTGGAATTTGTTTACAGTGCCGATTTGTTTGAACCGGCTCCCATGGCCGATATGCTGGCGCAACTCCAGCAGCTGCTCGCTCAAATCGTTAAAAACCCCGATGAAAAAATCGCTCATTTCTCTCTGCTAACTCCCGCAGCTGCAGCCCTCTTGCCCAATCCCGCTAAACCGCTTGTTTCTGAATGGTTTGAGCCGGCTCACGCGCGGGTTTCCCAACAGGCGAAGCGGCT
>CAZJNL010000229.1:0-7172 GCA_964546515.1 uncultured Oscillatoria sp. | reverse complement strand
ACACTCAGCACCTTTGTCAGCCCGAAATAATCACTGCTTGACCTCGTGCGCAGTATTGGGGAAGGCAAAACCCAACTGCCCGACTTCCAGCGCGGTTGGGTGTGGGATGACAAGCATATCTGTGACCTGCTGGCAAGCATTTCGCTGGCGTATCCTATTGGGGCAGTAATGATGCTCCAGACCGGCAATTCTGATGTGCGGTTTAAACCACGCTTAATTGAAGGCGTCACCCTACCCAACCCACCAGAACCGGAGCGGCTAATTCTTGACGGACAGCAACGCTTGACCTCACTTTTCCAGGCACTCTTTTCAGGGCAACCAGTCTTAACGAGGGACGCCCGTGGCAAACAAATCCGCCGCTTGTACTGCATCGATATTGCAAAATCCCTGAATCCCAATGCTGACCGCGAGGAAGCAATCGTCAGTTGGCCGGCGGATAGAATCGTTCGGGATTTCCGAGGAAATATTTTGGCTGACTTCTCCACACCTGAGAGAGAATACGAAGCGGGGCTGTTTCCGCTGGCACAGGTGTTTGACAGCACAGCTTGGCGCAGAGGGCACAACAGATACTTCCGAGATACTGAGGAGCGCCTCGACCAGTTTGACCGTTTTGAAGTCGAGGTGATGGAAATATTTAAACAGTACCAAATACCCCTGATCGTCCTGCGTAAGGAAACACCGAAGTCAGCCATTTGCCAGGTTTTTGAAAAGGTGAACACAGGTGGCGTCTCTCTTACAGTTTTTGAATTGCTCACCGCTACCTTTGCCGCTGACGACTTCAATCTGCGAGAGGATTGGCTCTCCAAAGAAACGCGCCTGAAGCCGTACCCGTTACTGAGCAATATTCAGAACACGGATTTCTTACAGGCGGTAACGCTGCTCGCCACTCGCGACAGGGGTGCCGCCATCAGCTGCAAGCGCAAAGATGTCCTGAAACTTTCCCTTGCCGACTATAAAAACTGGGCTGAACCGGCAACCCTCGGATTCGAGAAAGCTGCTAAATTACTTTACGGTCAGAAACTCTTCAGCGACCGCGACCTCCCCTACGGCACCCAGCTGACGCCTCTTGCGGCCATCCTTGCCGTGCTGGGCGAGAGAGGCGATAGCGCTGGGGTGAAAGATAAACTGGTGCGCTGGTATTGGTGCGGGGTTTTTGGCGAGCTTTATGGCGGTGCTGCTGACAGCCGATTTGCTAAAGATTTGCCAGAAGTCTTGAGCTGGATTGATGGGGGTTCCGAGCCGGACACCATTACTTCTGCCAATTTTGTAACCGCACGTCTTCTGAGTCTGCGCACCCGCAACAGCGCTGCTTACAAAGGTCTGTATGTCTTGCTAATGCGAGATGGCGGTTTAGATTTCCGCACGGGCGAAACCATCGAAACACAGCGGTACTTCGAGGATAAAATCGACATTCACCACATCTTCCCGAAGGATTGGTGCGAGAAACAGGGGATCGATGCCAAACGCTGCAACAGCATTGTTAACAAAACGCCGGTATCCGCTAAAACCAACCGCATCATTAGCAATAAAGCGCCCAGTATCTATTTAGCCAGTCTTCAGAACAGTGCTGGCATCTTGGAGGAGCGCATGGATGAAATCTTGCGAGCGCACCTTATTGACCCAGCTGCCCTGCGTGCGGATAATTTTGACGCCTTCTTCCAAGCTAGAAAAGAAACACTTCTCAACCGGATCGAGGAAGCTATGGGCAAGCCTATCCCTCGTGAGGCATTTGAGCTGGAGGATGCAGAGCCGGCTGACTGGGAGGACGAAACAGACACTTAGAGCCTGTCCGGCAATTGAGGACTGGGTGTGAGGTGCTAAGTTGTGGGTATAGCGCGGTCAGCCGGCTGACAAGTAGATGGACATAAATAAACTGAACTGGAAACCTCACCCCCCAACCCCTTCCCCGCTGGGGGAGAGAGGGAGTGGGGGCTTCTGACGCCCCTCCCCGGTTTTCACCGGCATCCCCCCCTGTCCCACAGCAAGCGTAGGGGGTGGGGTTTATATTTTAAGCGAATGCGCGTCTAATTTGCTGTTCTGTAAAATAGGGGATAAACGGTAAATTCTTTTCCCGCTCTCACCCGCACTCCTTATCCCCTGAAGTCTTAGCAAGTAAATTATATGCTTAACAGCTGACCTGTAATTTTAAGTAGTGCTAAACAAGTAGTGATAGCCAACCCTCAAAAACCCTCTTCTTTTTCTACCTCTGCGTCCTCTGCGTCCTCTGCGGTTCATAAAATCACTACTTCTTGCGCACTACCTAATTTTGTTGACCTACTTAGCTCAAAACTCAACACTCAACACTCAACACTCAAGAATTTACCATGCGAACCATTGCCGAAATTAACGACAAAATCGCCGGCCAGCGTGCTGCAGTTTTGACCGTCGAGGAATTGAAAGCCCGCGTGGCGGAAGTGGGCGTCAGCCAAGCAGCCAAGGAAGTTGATGTAATTACCACCGGCACCTTTGAGCCGATGGAATCCTCTGGAGCGATTATCAACCTTGGCCACACTGACCCGCCGATTAAAATTCGCCGCTGCTGGTTGGATGGCGTCAGTGCTTACTCTGGCTTTGGGGCGGTAGATCTGTATATCGGAGCCACCCAAGTCAGCGAATCCCCAGACGGGGAAGAATTGCGCGAAAACAAAGGCGGAGGTCACGTTATCGAAAATTTGATTGCCGGCAAACCTGTACACTTGCGAGCCGTTGGCCAAGTAACAGACTGTTACCCGCGCTCATCCTTTGAAACCACCATCACCCGGGACACAATTAACCAGTTTTACCTGTACAATCCCCGCAACTTATACCAAAACTTTATTGTCGGCGTCAATGGCGGCGAGCGCCCCCTGTTTACCTACCTCGGTCCGCTGCAACCCGGGTTGGGGAATGCTGTTTACTCCAACACGGGTGCTCTTTCCCCTTTGCTCAATGACCCTGACTTGCAGCTGATTGGCATTGGCAGCCGGATTTTTCTGGGTGGCGGGATTGGGTACGTCGCTTGGGAAGGCACCCAGCACTTCCCAATGCAAAAACGCTTGCCCAATCGCACTCCCATTGGCCCAGCTGCCACGTTAGCCTTGATTGGCGATGCCAAGCAGATGCACCCCCGCTGGGTTCGCGGTTGCTACTTCAAACATTACGGTCCTTCCTTGATGCTGGGCGTTGGCGTCCCCCTGCCGGTGTTGAGCGAAGACGTTGTGGCCAAATGCGCCGTGCCAGACGAGGATCTCGTGGCACCGGTGGTGGATTTTTCCATCCCCCGCCGCGTCCGCCCCACCTTTGGTTTGGTGAGCTACGCCCAGCTCAAGACAGGTCGGATCGCCATTGACGGCAAGCCGGTGCGAGTGGCACCCCTGGCCAGCATTTTTCTGTCCTGTCAAGTGGCATTGGAATTGAAGCAGTGGATTGAAGCAGGCCAATTTACGCTCAGCGAGCCGGTTGCCCCGATTCCGATGGATCGATCCTTTTTGCCTCAAGACTTGTGGGGTGCTAATTTTACCCTGGAATAGCAGAATTGTCAAGGATATGCCCGCCGGTGAGGCTAAAGACCGCAGCCGGCGGGGGGATATGATGTAATATCTGCAATACCGGCAGGCAACTCACCGGCAATAGCGCTCATCCTTCCCCCTTTGCCTTTCCGCCTTCTTCCGGTTCGGGATTCGGGGGACGGCGCTTGATCACCGGCTTAGGCGTCGGTTCCTTGCGTTTGGGTGGAGCCAGTGGTGCCGCAGGTGCCGCAGGTGCCCCAGGTGCCCCAGATGCCCCAGGTGCCCCAGGTGCCCCAGGTGCCCCAGGTGCGGCAGGCGGGCCTTTGCGGGGGTAGGGCTTGGCACCCCGAGGCGGTTTCCCTCCGGGCGGACGCCCGCCTTTGCGGGGCTTACCCGGTTTGCCCTGCTTCCGCTTCTGCTTGCCGGGAACGGGGCCAATATCTTTCGCCTCCTGAATCTGCAGATTCTCAGCTTGGCGCTGCACTTGCAAGTCCCAGAAGTTGCCCACTCCTTTGCCGGGTAAAGTTCCCTTGAGCTTCAACTTAAAAAACTTAAGCTTCTCGGACGGCTTGCGGGGAGCCTGGCGAATCTTGACGACGATATATTCCTCCTCTTGGGATTGGTAAACCACCTCGCCGCGAACCGAAAAATAGTCATCAACAATCGGGGTGGAAAAATCCCCAGAGCCGGCAGCCTCAGCCGGCTTGAGAGTTTCCGGCTCCCACACCCCGACAATTTGGGTGTGCAAGTGGCCGTCTTTCTGGCGGGTGCGGGGATAAACCACCCACAGGTGCTCTTGTTCCAAACTCAGGTGGTTCTTCACCAAACTCATGATCCGACCCAACAGCACGGCATCAATCACCGTACCGTCATTAGTCAGCAGGATGCCCTGAGTGAATTGATTGGCCGAGGGCATGTAGCGACCCCGCACCTGACCAATGGCCCGGTACTGCATCGGCTCAGAGGGCGGTGGAATCGGTTCAAATCGGGGTGTTACCGGTGCGGGAGAGGGACTTTCACCACTGGGGGCGCTGCTGGCTTCAGCTGAATTGCCAGTGTTTTCGGCATCGCCGCTGACGGAGGGATTGACTGGTGATGGGGCAGCCGGTGGATTGACCGCCGCCACATCTAATGGCAGGCCAGAGTCAGATGCGGTGGAATCAGGGGGTTGGGGTAACGGCTCAGGAGAGATACTCATAAATAGTCCTTGCGGCGGAGACAAATTCCGCTCCGATCAGTCGGGTTCTGTACCTTGTCTGGTTTGAGATGCCCGCACGCTGACAGGTTTGAGCGATGAGCGACGAGCGTCACCCTCAAAAAACATGCCGGCGGCAGACTCCTGTTTTCAGGCAGGGAGCAATTGGCATCAGTCAGCTTATTTTACTGAATGCAAGAAGGGTAGGAGAGGATCGGCAAGATTTCTCCATCAACTAGCCTGACACACTCCCCGCCCCCCCACACTAGCTCTAGAATTTTGACTCAACCAAACCATCTAAAGTGAGCTACCGGGCGCTCCACGGTTCCAAAGCGATCGATAATGTTAATAGAGTTCAAAGCAGTTCTGTGTCCCAAAAGCCCAGTCGCTGGATAATTCAAGTGGTGATGGTGCTCGCACTGATCGCCTTTGTGGGGTTTTCCCTCTTTCCCCTCTTAAGCAATATTTTCAAAGACAATCAAGTGCGCAGCGAGACGACGCCCGCACCGGCTGCGCCGGCACCCGCATCCAGCCCGCCCTCATCCAAGCAGTCCGATCTGGAAGCCCAAGCGCGGGGCTATGAACTGGTTTTGCAGCGGGAGCCGGACAATCAAACGGCGCTTCAGGGGCTGCTGCGGACTCGCCTAGAACTGCGCGACATCAAAGGCACGATACCGCCCCTAGAAAAACTGGCCCAGCTCAATCCCGACGAGCCGCGTTACGGTGTCTTGCTCGCCCAAGCCAAGCAGTACCTGGGCGATGTCGAGGGAGCCGCTCAAATCTATCGGGCGATTCTCACCTCTAAACCCGGAACTCTGGAAGCTTTGCAAGGACTGGTGAGCCTGCTTCTGGCGGAAAACCGCCCTGAAGCGGCTCTTGGGCTGCTGCAAGACACTCTCAAAACCGCAGCCGGCGCTAATCAGGTTCAGCCGGGAAGTGTGGATGTCCCCTCCGTGCAGCTGCTCCTCGGAGATGTCTACGCCCAGCAGAAACGCTATAACGAAGCCATCGCCATCTACGATGAACTGATTAAAAGCAAGTCAGATGATTTTCGCCCCGTCCTCGGTAAGGCGCTGGTGCTGAAAACCCAGGGCAAAGATGCTGATGCCAAGTCACTTTTCTCAAAGGCTGTTACCCTGGCTCCCGCCACTTACAAAGATAAAATCCAGCAACTGGCCTCACCGAAGCTGGCACCTGCACCGGCACCTGCTTCCCCTTCTGGGAGTGACAAACCACCCAGCAATTAGTTTGGGCATGGGGCATGGGGCATTGGGCATTGGTTGGAGTACGCCCTGAAACCTAACCCCTAACCCCTCATCCCTAACCCCTCATCCCTAACCCCTCACACCTTCCAACAAGGCGACTGCGCCAAAAATCAGAAACAAGCCGCCGCCGATGCCGGTGACTGTGCGCTCTGAAATCCGACCGGAGATCGTGCGTCCCGCCACAACTGCAATCACGGCACAGATGGTGTGTCCCAGAACCGCACCGGCAGTTACTCCCAAGGGGTTATTGGCTGCAGCTAGGTTAATGGTGGCAATTTGGGTGCGGTCGCCCCACTCCGCAAGAAACGTCAGGACAAACGATTGCAGCAAAATTGCTATCTGAGGAGACTGTAAAGAAATAGCAAAACCGGAAGCCTTCCCACCCGCCGGCGGCATCTTCAACTCAGCCTCCTTAACCGCAGCTGCAGCAACTTCTGCTTCATCGCAAACGTCCGCTTTTGCTGGCATTTGGCTTGCTTCATACAGCAGCTTTACCCCAAAGGCTAAAAATAAAGCAACTGCTGCGTAATGAATATAAACCTTGGGCAGCAGGGACGCGGCGGCTTGTCCGATTACAACCGACAGTACCGTCATCGCTGCCAAGGCTGCTATTACGCCGGCAAACACCAGACGCCGAGGGTGGCGCATGGCCAATATAGCGGCTATAAAAAAAGTCTTATCGCCTAATTCCGAAACGGTAATCAGCAATAAACCGGCAGTAAAAGCTGTTAACACTTTCTCAAACTCCTCAGAACAATCTACCCCTCTGAGTGAGCTTGATTTCAGTCCCAAGACTCCACCAAGCTCACATCAGATGTGAACCTAGTGAAAGTCTCGCTCCCAAGTTTTTCAACGTTCCACTCAGCCCGGATTCACCGGCCTGAAGGCTCAAAAACTTGTCACCTGAACCAGGCTGAGCGCCAGTATGTTGATTCAGATGGGCTAGCTGGATGGTTGGCTAGCAGCTACTCCCTTTCGCATGTAAGTAATACTACATCTACCTCAGGGAATATGCAATACCCCAGGGGAAAATTTTTTCCAGGGTGTGCCGGTGAGGGGATTGGGGCGTGGCGCCGGGATTGGGGCGTGGCGGGAGTGCCGGTGTGGCGGCGGGGGTGCCTGCGGGTATGGCGGCGGGAGTGGGGCACCCAACTGGAGAGATTTTGTGAACCAATGGGCACACATTTATTACTTCCGGAAGAAAGCATATATACAAAACAGGTC
>CAZJNL010000228.1:0-7247 GCA_964546515.1 uncultured Oscillatoria sp. | reverse complement strand
ATACAAATTCACAATATGTTACTTTTGACGATCATTCTGGAATTCAAAAAAGAACTTTCTGAGCCGGTGCGGGGGTTGAAGGAATGGCAGCCGCAAGACCGGCCACACTTGCTAGGCTTGATATATTATGCGTTCCGCATTATGATCGCCATCGGATTCTTCTTCGCAGGATTGATGCTGTGGAGCGCAATTCAGTGGGTGAGCGGCAAGCTGAAGGAAGAAAACATCACCCAGCAGCGCTGGCTGATGCGGGCGTGGATCTTGGCGGCTCCTTTGGGATATATTGCAGTAGAATCGGGCTGGGTTGTGCGCTGTGTCGGACGGCAGCCTTGGACGGTGTACGGACAGATCCGCACAGCTGATGCGGCTTCTCACCTGCCTGCCGGTGAGGTGCTAGCATCGTTAATTGGCTTTGCATCAATTTACAGCTTTTTGTTCATTGCTGTTTTGTACTTTGGCAGCCGTATTGTCCGCAAAGGGCCAAACCTAGAGCTGCCCATACCGGGCGTTGAAACCAGACCGGCACTGGACACTACCCCTGGAAAATTTGTTCCCGATGAACGCCCCACAGAAGCCCAGCAGTAGGAGGGTTTATGGAAACACTAACATATTTTTTGCCGCAGGTTTGGTTTGGAATTTTAGCCCTTTTTCTCTTCCTCTACGTCATGCTGGATGGGTTTGACTTGGGGGTGGGAATCTTGTCTCTCACTTCTTCTACGGAAGAGCGCCGCAGTATTTTGATGACTAGCTTGAGCAATATTTGGGATGCGAATGAAACTTGGCTGGTTCTGATGGGCGGCGGTTTGTTTGGGGCATTTCCCCTGGCTTACGGAACGATTCTCAATGCGCTCTACATCCCGATTACATTGATGGTGTTTGGGTTCATCTTTCGAGGCGTGGCGTTTGAGTTCCGCGAGCAAGCCAACCGCAAATTTTTTTGGAATATAGCCTTTGGCGCGGGTAGTTTCACCGCAGCACTGTGTCAGGGGTTCGCCCTCGGCGCTGTGTTCGCCGGCATTAAAGTGGATGAGACAGGTCACTTTATTGGAACAATGTGGGACTGGCTGAGCTGGCAATCCGTGCTGGTTGCATTGACGCTGATCCAAGGCTATGTTCTGATCGGCTCCACTTATCTGATTTGGAAAACTTCAGGGGAATTGCAGGAAACTCACTATAAAACTGCTAAAATAGCGGCTTGGACAACTCTGACAGGAGCGATTTTGATTACAATTACGACGCCTCTGTTTTACGAGTATGCCAGGGAGCGTTTGTTTCACCCACCGCAAATCTATATCTTTGCTGCGATTCCCTTGCTGGGAATCCTGCTGATATGGCAGCTGCTGAGAAGCCTCAACCGCAAAGCAGAACGCGCTCCTTTCGTCTGGACAATTATCCTGTTCTTGCTGACGTTTATCGGGCTGGCATTAGTGATTTTTCCCTATATCATCCCGACTCAAATCACTATTTACCAAGCCGCCGCAGATCCCAGTGCTCTGGTGTTCATGCTCATCTTTATTGGCGGTCTCATCCCGGTGATGCTGTTCTACAACATCTACCAATACGCCGTTTTCCGGGGCAAAGTCACCAGCGGTCACTATGAGGGGTAAGAGCAAGTAGAGCGGCAGAGTATAGCGGCAGACTGAAGTCTGCCGCTATACATAAAAAGCCCGCCTGTGCGGGCTAATATTTATCGCTGCTGATTAAGCGACTGAGAAACCAGGTTTCTTAAAGTTTCCTGGTTTCTTGGGCGAGCGCACACTAGAAGGACGACCGGAAACTTTTTGCATCCATCGAAAACCCCACCTCTTTCTCCTCCTCCCCGCGATCGGGTTGGGGGGAGGGGTTCATCCCAACTTACAATTGCCCCACGCCGGTCAAATCAGTTGGGTCAGGCTGTCCGCTCGCGATTGCAGTTCAGCTCGGCTGGCAGACTACCAAACCGGCTTTTTAAACAACCTCTAAAAAAAAACCGTATAATTACTGATAATTTAGCCCCCCCTCTCCCGGAAAGACCGAAAAACTGCGGAGAAAATCATCTCTCTGTATATTTTTATTGCAGTCGCTGCCATTGAATTGTTTTTTTGTTACGATTTATATATTTGAGCGGCTCTCCCAGGGCAAGAGTCTCACTGACAAAACAATTCAGGAGATTCAGGCGGGGAGCATCTCATCTCTACTAACCACAAGACTGCGAGGTAAGAAAATGGCTGTACAGGAAAAAATTAACATCAGTTATGATGTGCCACCTCAATTTTACCTCACTTTGAGCGACTTAGCAGAAAAGATTGATGGAGACACGGCTGATGTGCTGCGGAAGGCGGTGGCTTTGATGCTGGTAGAGATCGAGGCCAAAGAGCAGGGCGAAACTATCTGGATTGCAGAAAAGCGCCACCGGCTTGAGGCTGAAATTGTTGGAATTTAACAAGAAATATAGAGAATCCAGATAAGTAGATTGACATAAATAAACAGCTCTGTTGGCAGGAAGCGCTTTAGCGCCCTACTCGAAAACCGCTAAAGCGCTCGCACTTATATCATGTCTGGTTGATTAACCGCACTTCACACCCCCTCACCCCCCAACCCCCTCGACCACAAGGGGAGAGGGGGAGTAAGAAAAAGATTAGATTTTTTCTCTCCTCTCCCGTTTTCTGGGCGGTCAGGGTGGTTGGGTTTTTTTAAGGTCAATTTACCAGACCTGATATTAACGCCGCCACCTGAGGGCAAACTCTTCTAGAACTCTTCTAGAATAGCGGCGGGGATTTGCTTCTGCAGCCAGTCGAGGGCTTGATTTTGGGGCGGCTTGTCCTGATAGTATTTGCACAGGTCAATTAAGCGGATTGGCGCTTTGACTTTTGAATATCGCCACTTTTGGGTTCAGGAGCAGGTGGCAATTCAACTGCATCTGGGGGTGGCTGCGGAGCCGGTGCCTGTGGCAATTATACTGCATCTGGGGGTGCCGGTGGCGCGGGTAGCAGAAAAGGATCTGCCAGCGCCGTCCAGGTTCGCACGCCCACAATGCCATCAACTTCCAAACCCATCGCTTTTTGAAACGCCAAGACTGCTTCCAGAGTGCCGGCATCAAAAATACCGCTAGCAGAGCCAGAATAAAATCCTTTGTCTTGCAAGCATTTTTGAATCCCCATAACTTTTGAGCCGGTCGCTCCCGATTGCGAGTGTTTGAACCGGTTAGTGTCCACACCGCCAGAGATACCCTTCACTTTGCCGGAGTCAGTGTATTGCCACACAGTCCAAGTATCCCAACCGGCTGGCATTAGCGGTTCGGCGGCGCTGGTATAGTGGGCAATCCAGAGGGGGAAGTCAGAAAAGCCGAGCGGATTGCCCAGACGCTTCCAGAAGTTCGCATAAGTGTAAATAATCGGCTTGCGTTTCGTGGCTGTCTCCACCACCGCCAGCCACTTCGCCATGCGCTCGACAATCGCACCGGCATCCAGTTCGCCTGTAGACTCGATGTCCAAAACCGGCGGCAAATCTCCCGGCTCGAATTTCACAGTTCTCAGGAAATGCTCAGCCTGCGCTTGCGGATCGTTCTGAGGGCGAAAGAAATGGTACGCTCCCCGAATCAAACCGGCAGCCTTTACCCCTGCCCAGTTCCTGGCAAAAGTGGCGGCTGTGAAGCTAGTTCCCTCAGTCGCCTTGAGAAAAGCAAACGAAATGCCATCCCCGGCAACGGCTTGCCAGTTGACGCTGCCCTGGAAATCCGAAACATCAATGCCATACGCGCCCATGTCAGGTTAAATTCTTATAAGCAACACAATTCAGAATTCAGCAGGGATAATTCAGAATCCAGAATCTTCTGACTCAGGGCTATTTATTGGGGGTTTTAAACTTGTGGGCTAGAATATTAAACCCAAACAAAAGTGGTTTAGCCCCCATAAAGTAATTGTTAAGCCCTAGTGGGGGCCAGAAACCGGGTTTCTCCCGGGAGCGTGTCACTTTTGAATCCGGGCTCGAAGTCGAAAGCGCCCCTAGCTCTCCCCCTCGTCCCGTATTCAAAAGTGAGATGCTCTCAAATAGCGCTAGATTAGACAGACGGTTTCTCGTACAAGCGAAGAATGCTGCCATTTACCATCTGCGCCTCATCTGAAGCCAGCCACGCCGTAAACTCGCCGATGTCGTCAGCCGTAATCCAACTCGGCTGGCTGCGCTCTTGGCTGGTTCGCGTCGCCACCCAACTGTGAATCACCACCTCGTTGATCCGCACGCCGCTCCCTTTCATTTCCTGCACCAGCACCTGCGCCATCCTCAGCTTAGCCGCCGCCGGAATCGACACCAAGCTGACATTAGGAATGGGAACCTCCGCCGCCGCACCGCCCATCAGGGTGTAGGTGCTGCCTTTCTGCTGAGTCAGCACCGGCAGAAATGTCCGCGCCACAAGGAAATGAGAGGTTAAATTGCTGTCCTTGGTACTGCTGCCACGTTTCCACCGGCACTTGCGCGACTAGACAAGTTGCCATGCCACCAGCCGCCGAGAGAAGCCACAACAGCATCCAGCCGGCCAAATTTGCTGAGAATCTCGTCGCGCAGGCGCTCCGCGCTCTCTAGCCGCCCAACTTCGCCCGCTAGGGGGACAAAACGCTCTGTAGCGAGCTCTCCCAAGTATCCCCGCAACTGTTCCAGTTTTTCGGCGCTGCGCGACGGCACCACAACCGTCGCCCCCGCCTTCAGGAAGGAGCGCACCACGCCTTCGCCAACATTGCCCGCGCAGCCAGCAACCAGAGCGATTTTGCCATCTAACTTGCTCACAGTCGTCCTCCAGTGTCCAACCCTTGTATGATCTCTGTCAAACCGTCCACATAGCAAGTAGGCACTCAAAAGTGCGCCACACACCCGATGGTGCGTAACAAACCCTCCCCAGGCGTCTTCACCGCCAACTGCCCGATGCATCAAGTTTTGGATATCGTTGCCAACAAATGGAGTTTGATTGTTATCTACGCCCTTTCTTTTGGCACCAAACGTTACAGCGAACTGGAAAATCAGATTGAGGGCATCTTTTGAGAGATACTGACTCAGACCTTGCGGAATCTAGATCGGCACGGGCTGATTTCCCGCCAAGTTTATCCAGTGGTTCCGCCCAAGACAGAGTATTCTTTGACTCCTCTGGGGGAAACGCTGGTGGAAACTTGGACCGGCGCAAGCTGCCTGGGCTACGGAAAATTTCTCGGAGATGGAAAAGGCGCGGGAGCGCTACGACAAGACCGCCACTTTTAGCGGAAACACCGGCGACTCGAAGAGCGCCAGCGCTTCGGTCCCGCCCCGCTCCAAAGCGGTTGAACCGCAAGGAAAAACGAATCTAAAATCCAAAATATGACATCTAAAATCACTATGAGTCCTCTTCGGCAACCCGTTTTTCGCGCTCTCTGGATAGCTTCTGCGGTGTCGTCAGTTGGCACCTGGATGCAAGATGTCGGCGCAGTGTGGCTGATGACCTGACTCGATTCTTCACCGCTGCTGGTGGCGCTGCTGCAGAGTGCAGGCAGCTTGCCGTTTTTCCTGCTGGCGTTACCCGCCGGTGCTCTCGCGGATGTGGTGGATCGCCGCCGGATGCTGCTGCTCACCCAAAGCTGGATGCCAGTGGCGGCGGCGCTGCTGGGAGCCCTCACCCTCGCCGGCGCGACCACGCCTTGGGTGCTGCTGGGGCTCACCTTTGCCCTCAGTTTGGGCAGTTCCATGAATATGCCGGTGTGGCAAGCGATTGTCCCGGAATTGGTTTCCCAAGAAGAATTGCCCGCCGCAGTGGCTTTGAACGGCACCGTCATCAACCTGGCTCGCTCTGTCGGACCGGCTTTGGCTGGTTTGGTGCTGGTCGCTAGCGGGCCGGGAGCGGTGTTTGCGCTCAACGCTGTTTCGTTTGTCGGCGTCATCTGGGTGATTTACCGCTGGCAAAGGACGCAAAAGCAGAGCGGACTGCCGGCGGAGCGGTTTCAGGGAGCCATTCTCGCCGGCATTCGCTACGCCCGCTTCTCGCCACCCCTGCAAAGGGTGCTGCTGCGAACGGGGGCGTACATTCTCTGCGGCAGCGCTCTGTTTGCCCTGCTGCCGGTTTTGGGACGCCGGGAGCTGGGGCTGGATGCCGTTGGCTACGGCATGCTGATGGGTTCTTGGGGGTTGGGCGGATTGGCGGGAGCCTTCATTTTGCCCAAAGTGCAGAAGCGGGTGTCTGCAGACGCGATTGTGGCTTTTGCGATGGCCTTGCAAGGGGCGGCGCTGCTCGCTCTGGCACACCTGCGCGTCTTTTATTTAGTTTGCGGAGTAATGGTGCTGGTGGGAATCGCTTCGCTGCTGCTGATGGCAAGTTTCAACGTGGCAGCGCAAACTGTTGCGCCCAGTTGGGTGAGATCCCGGGCTTTAGCGATTCACTTGCTGGTGTTTCAAGGCTGCATGGCAGCGGGCAGTTTGCTGTGGGGAGCCATCACCCAGCGCTTTGGAATTTCTGTTGCTTTTACCGCTGCCGCTGCGGGATTGGCTGCCGGTTTAATTCTAGCAGTTCCCTTTCCCTTGCAGTGCGGCAAAAAACTGGATTTGTCTCCTTCGCTGCACTGGCACCAGCCGCCGCTGGTTTTTGAACCTTCTCCCAGTGACGGCCCGGTTTTGGTTAGCATTGAGTATTGCATTCACCCAGAAAAAGCCGGTGAATTCGTGCGGGCGATGCAATATATGAGCCTGATGCGGCGTCGGGATGGGGCGATTCAGTGGGGTTTGTTTGAGGATTTGGCGGATTGCGGGCGTTTTGTCGAAAGTTTCATTGTGGAATCTTGGGCGGAACACAAACGCCAGTTTGAGCGCGTCACGAAGACAGATCGCGAGTTCCAAGAACGGGCCCGCGCTTTCCACATTGGCGAGCAACCCCCTAAGGTTTCGCAAATGATTTATGCCAGCTCCAAACAGGTCAGAAATGGCGCATCTGATTGTTGAAAGGGGAGATATAGCGAGCCGTTCTAAATGATTTGTGAGTCCCACCTCTTTTCTTTTCTTGGCGCTCCTTCACGGGGGCGGTTTTATTAAATAAACCGCCAAGACGCCAAGCTGCGCTAACGCGCCGCTGCGCTAACGCCAAGGTGATCCTGATGGTATGGTAAGAATTGCCGGCTTTTTGGGCTGCGGCTCGCCGGCATATCGCTATCAGGCAGGGGAGAATTGCCAATGGATGTTATTCCAGCTATCGATTTATTAGAGGGGCGGTGCGTGCGGCTCTATCAGGGAGACTACGCCCAAGCGCAAACTTTTAGTGA
>CAZJNL010000227.1:0-7271 GCA_964546515.1 uncultured Oscillatoria sp. | reverse complement strand
GGGTGGTCTTGCCGTGCCGGTCCGCCAACCAGGGCGAAGCCGGTGAGGGAGACGACGCCATCAACCAGGGGCAGAGGCGCAACGCCTTTTGGCGCGACATCCCAGAAATAGGCGTCCACCGGCTTGGAGAAGTCCAAACCGCCGGCGAACACGGGGATAACCCGCGCCCCCATCGCCTCAAATTCCTGCACCATTGCCACATAGTGAGCGTCATCGCCGGTGACCAGGTGAGTGCGCTGCAGCACCAACCCGATGCAGGGTGCCAGGGGATCTTTCAAATCCGCTGAAATATCGTCGCGGCTATTATACCACGTCAGGTACTCTTTGACATCCTCAAACATTTGCGGTGCCAGAGGGTGCCAGACGCCCATATCTGGGTAGACAACGGGTTCATCGTATTGCAGGGACGATTCTTTTGAGCTCCCTTTCTCATTTTTGAAAACGTACTTGTCCGCCAGCATCAGCAGGAAGTTCTCCAAGTTTTCGGAGGAACCGCCCAGCCAGTATTGGAAACTGAGCATGAAGTTGCGGGCGTCTTGCGCTTTGTCGATGGGCAGGTACTTGAGGACTTTGGGCAGGGTTTGCAGCAATTTGAGCATGCCGTCTTGGAAAGAACCGCCGGATTGCTCCTTGCGCTTGCGCATGAATTGTGCTATTGCGCTTTTCGACTGCCCCAGCTGAGCTAGCGAGAAGCTGCCCATCTTGTTCAGGCGCATGACTTGGGGCATGGAGGGGAATACCACAGCGACATCGAGGCTCTCGCGGTGAGGTTCCACCGCAGCTACCACCTTGTCTGCCAAGTCTTCAATGAAAATCAGGGAAGCAATGAAGACATTGGCTTCGGCAACCTCCCGCTGGAAGTCCTCGTAGTTCTGAGGGTTGCGCAGTTCTTCGATTAAATAGCCACTGATTTCAATGGCTAGATGTGGGTTGTTCTGGTTAATCGAGCGAACTGCCCCGGATAGGGCACTCTGATACTGGGCTTCTAGCACGACATAGACCACCTTGAGTAGCTTTCGCCCTTGGAGGTTGTCAGGCGCAATGTGTCGGACGGTGGGCTTGACGTGAGTGAACATGCAGGTAGGCTCCTTAATTGGCGCGTGTTCTCTTCTCTGGAATCAGCACTTAAAAAAGTGGCATATAAGTGTTTATACCAGAAAAACGCCCACCTGGTTAGGGTTTTGGCTTTCACCTGACACAATTCGACAAAAAACTCGCCCCTTTTTTTCATTTGGCTGCAAAATCATCCAAAAACACCTGAATGCGGTATAATTGCAACTTCAGCGCGATTGCCGGTCGCGAGCCTGCTTGAGCAATTCCACCACGTCTTTATGCCCTTCATTGGACGCCCAAACCAGCGCTGTCCAAGTGTTGCTGTCCTTGGCCTTCAGGTCAGCCCCGCTGTCCAGCAAGGTTTGCACAACTGGGATGTGGCCACCGGCAGCGGCAGTCATCAGGGGGGTTAAGCCAAAGTTGGTTTTTGCGCTGACATCCGCACCGGCATCGAGCAGGGCTCGCACAATGTCCAGGTGGCCAGCACCTGACGCCCCCATCAGGGCTGTCCACCCATCCGGAGCGGTGGCATTTACATCCGCACCGGCAGCTAACAACTGCTGGACGATGCCCAAGTGGCCGGCCTCAGCAGCCGCGATTAAGGCATTTGAGCCCTCGGCGTCTTTAGCGCTCACATCGGCACCTTGGGCTATCAAAGCTTCCACTGCAGAGGCGTCACCGCTTTTCGCTGCTTGTATTAAATCTGTCATCGCCGCACACCTTTCTGAGAACTTCGCACAGCTGCAACAAGTCTGTGCCGAAAAGGTATTGTCGCATTTTCAGCGTCACTCGATCTGATTGCCTGTCCTGTAGCTGGGGATGAACCCCACCCCCCCTCCCCGATCGGATACTGGTGGCGAATGGGAATATTCTATGGGGTTGATTGGGATTAATGATTAACCGCCAAGACGCCAAGTACGCCAAGAAGGAAGAGGAAAGAGTGTGAGGGATAGGAAATGTCAAAATGAAATTGTAATTTTAAGGGATTGGCAGGAGAGTTGCCGGTGGGAGCCGTTGATATTTTAATCCTCTCGAATGGCCCGGGGGAGGTGGCCACTTGGGTGAGGCCGGTGGTGCGGGAATTGCGCCGGCAGCTGGGCTTTGATCGATCGGAGGTGCGGATTTCGGTGGTGCTGTCGCCCTGCCCCCACGCCACCGGCAAAGAAGCCGCCATTGCCGGTTCATACCCAGAAGTAGACCGAGTTCAGGAACCGCAGCATTTCTGGCCATTTTTGCTGTGGGGCAAGACAGCGGAAAATTGGGACTGGCGCGACAGGGGGGCGGTGGTTTTTCTCGGCGGCGATCAAATTTTCCCCGCTGTAATTGGGCACCGGCTGGGCTACCGCACCGTTGTCTATGCCGAGTGGGAAGCCCGCTGGCACCGCTGGATTGACCGTTTTGCGGTTATGAAACCGGAAATTATTTCCAGTGGCAGACAAAAATATGCGGGTAAATTTGCGGTAGTCGGGGATTTAATGGCAGATGTGGCTCTCGACGCTGGCAATTCTCCCCCTACTCAACTAGGCGCGGAACTAATTGGGTTGCTCCCCGGATCGAAGCCGGCAAAACTAGCCCAAGGTATGCCGTTTTGCTTGACGATTGCGGAAAAAGTCCGCCAAGCAAAACCCCAAACCCGCTTTGTCATTCCCGTCGCGCCCACCTTGGATATAACCACCTTAGCCCGCTTTGCCAACCCGCAGCACAATCCCCTGATTCAAAAGTTGGGATGGGGTTCTGCGGAACTCGTCATACCGCCCCCAACTGACTCCAATCCAAAATCGCCAATCCAAAATGCAAAATTGGTCACACCGGCAGGTTTGGAAGTGGAACTTTGGACTCAGACACCGGCATACAATTTGCTCTCCCAGTGCCGGCTTTGCCTCACTACTGTGGGTGCCAACACAGCCGAGTTGGGTTCTCTCGCCGTGCCGATGATTGTTTTGATTCCCATGCAGCAGCGGGATGCCATGCGAGCTTGGGATGGCATCCCGGGGCTGCTGGCTAATTTACCAGGGGTGGGGTCGGTTTTTGCCGGTGCAATCAATTCTTTGGTTATCCGACAGGGGCGTCTGTTTGCTTGGCCAAATATCTGGGCGAAACAGGAGATTGTGCCGGAATTGGTGGGTGAATTGCAGCCGGCTGATGTAGCGCAAATGGTTATCGATTTTCTGGAGCATCCGGAAAAGCTGGAGGAAATCCGATCGCGTCTTCGCGCTGTGCGGGGCGAGCCTGGGGCGTCGCAAAAACTAGCTCAAATGGTGTGCGAAGAGATGTTGCAATTCACTGGGTAGAAGGTGTTGGATAATTTTGGGATAAAACCTACAGTAGGGTGCGTTACCCTTGGGGAACGCACCTTACTTCTTAAGCGAAGAAGATATAATAACTCAAGTTGCTAGTTATGAAACGCGAGCCTTTCGATCCCCCAACGGGCAGTCTCCGTGGGTGGCTTGCCCCTACAAGGGGGGCTTTTCCAGTTCCCCCCCTTTTCCAGGGGGGGGTAGGGGCTTTTGGGGGTAGGTTTTTCCCTTTCCCGCGTCGGAAGGGCGAAGCATGAGCGAATGTCATCCCCTCTCCGATTGCAACGATCCTGGCGCTCATGCTTCGCCCCTACATCGAATCTGTGTAGGGGCGTGCTAGCTGCTTACGCAGCCGCTAGCGCTGACGCAGCGGCGGCATGCGCTCTTGATCACAGCTAACGCCTACAGCCGCTAGCATTTGCGCGGGTATCTTTACTGCCGCGCCCGATATTTACAGAGCGCAAATGCAACGCCGTTCTTTGTTTCCAAGCGAAAAACCTGCCCTTGTAAGGGGGTAGGGGGGGAGCGAAGCCTGGATTTTTTGCAAGTAGCAACTTCAGTTAAGTATATCAAACAAAAAAACGCCCGGTCGAGAAACCAGTATCTTTAAGAATACTGGTTTCTGGAGAGGTCATGTTAGGCTTAATTGTGCCGGCATACTTATGATTACAGTAGGGAGCCTTAAGAACGCCCCCTACTTGAAGGCTGAGCCGATCAGCAACCAGCAACCCCCATTCAGTAAAGCGGTGATAACCGCACCCACTATCACCCCTTTCATCAATCCCCATCGCTGTCGCCGTCGCAGCAAAACAATCACCGGCACAACATAGATAGCTTGAGCTAATCCAATTCCCAAAAATGCGAATAACAGTCCAGCCATCAAATTCTGTAAAATTCCACTTAAAAGTGAGCCGCTTGGCAGTCCAGCTGCTACAGAAGATAATATCCCCGATGCAATTGCGCCTATTGTAATGGCTGCCAGGTGCATTCCGAAAACCAGCAGTATCCCCTTGCCAATCTGAATCGCTTCATTTCTTTGTGACATACAATAATTGTCCTTAATTCACAGTTTGTAGCGTTTCCAAGGGAAACGCACCCTACTTAACTTAACGCCCCCTACTTCTTGATGAAGAGTGAGAAGAATGAGCCGATCAGCAACCAGCAACCCCCATTCAGTAAAGCGGTGATAACCGCACCCACAATCACCCCTTTCATCAATCCCCATTGCTGTCGCCGGCTCAGCACAACAATCGCCGGCACAACTAGCTTGAGCTAATCCAATGGCCAAAAAAGCGGTGAGCAGTCCATTACCTAAATCCTCTGAAATTGTACTGATAAAAGAGTTGCTTGGCAGTCCAGCTGTTACAGAAGATAATATCACCGATGCATGCCTATTGTGATGGCTGCCCCATGCATTCCAAAAACCAGCCCTATCCCCAAGATAATCTGAATCGCTTCATCTCTTTGTGACATACAATAATTCCCCTTATTTCACAGTTTGTAGGGTGCGTTCCCAAAGGTAACGCACCCTACTTTTCACTTGAGAGTGTTCGCCACCAAGTGATACCCAGCACTCCCCTCCCGGTAAAACATATTATATGTGTCAAACGGAATAATTCTCCCGTCCGGGTGTGCGATATGAATGCAAGATCGCTTCACAGATCGCACATCAAAATTATACGGATCGAGAAACTGCACAATCATCACCCGAAACACATTTTCATAGGTAATTCCGCTCGGCACCGGCACCGCCGGCAAACAGCAGAGCAGCTGTTTCAGCGAAGTCGCCGAAGACTGCGGCGAATGGCTAGTTGAAAACAGCTCGAATATTTTCCGCTTCAGTTCTTCATTTTGCTCGTAAAGCACGCTATTCGGCATCATCTCCACAAAAGCCTCTGGATTAATTAAACCAGTCAGCGGCATCACTTTCCCATTCAGCTTCAGCGCGTATGCCATCGCCAAACAGTCCGGATGGCAGGGAACTGGTATAATATCTTCAGGCTTAAAATAAGGACTCTGCTGCAAAATAGCTCGGCGGACTTCTGTAAGCGTGTACCTGTCACGCTTGGGGTCAAATTCCTCCAGACGCCCCGCCGCCTGCACCAGCTGAAACGTAACCCCCCGCACGCATTTCTGCTGCAAAGCATATTCGATAATTTTGCCAATTTCCCCGTCATTCAACCCCTTTTTGAGGGTGACAACCAGAGTGGTGGAGATATTGAACTCATTCAGGTGAGCCATCGCTCGTTCCCGCACCTCTCGCAAATCCGCCCCCCGCAATTCCAACAGCGCCCCCGCCTCAAAACTGTCAAATTGCAGGTAAACCTCAATCCCCGGCATATATTGACTGAGGCGCTCGCAAAAAGACCTGTCCTTGGCAATTTTCACCCCATTGGTATTAATCATCAAGTGCTTCACCGGCTTGCATTTCACCAGCTCCACAACCTGAAAAAATTCCGGATGAATAGTCGGCTCCCCACCGCTCAGCTGCACAATTTGCGGCTCCCCCTCATTCGCCACCACCGCATCCAGCATCCTTTCAATTTCCTGCAAGCTGCGGTGACGCCGGCGCACTTGCCCATTTGAGGAAATTTCCTCTACCCCCGAATCCGCATAGCAAATCGGACAGGAGAGATTGCACCTATCTGTCAATTCTACCAGAGTCAGACAGCTGTGCTGTTCGTGATCCGGACAGATCCCGCAGTCGTAAGGACAGCCATATTTAATCGGAGTGTTGAATCGCAGCGGCATGTCTCCGGGCTTGACAAATTCCAGAGATTTCTTATAATACTCAATATCATCCGCAATCAGCACCTCTTGATGCCCGTGGGTGGGGCAGTGCTTGACCAGATAGACGCACTCATCCCGAAAGATAATTTTGGCCTCTACTTTCGTCAGGCACTTCGAGCAGACACTATTAGTTAACGAGTAAAACAGATAGTCGCGTACCGGCATATAAATTAATCCACTTCAGAATTTCCTTGGCGTCCTTGGCGTCTACCCTGCGGGAAGCTGCTGGCGCGTCTATGGCGGTTCAAACCTAAACATCAGGACAGCGCTCCTGCTATAATAAAGCAAGCCCAACCCGCAAGCCACCTGAATCGCACTCAGCCCCAGAACCGGGCGCAAATCTGGCTTGATGAAATCAATTATAAACCGAAATCCCAAGTAAGCGAGCATGTAAAACTTAAATAAATCCCCCTCTTGCCGGTGGGAGAGGCTGCGGACGCGCAAAAATACCAGCAACCCCAGCAAAAATGCAATTTCATAGAGCTGGGTGGGATGCCGGTGAATGCCATCCCCAAAATCAACTCCCCAAGGTAAGGAGGTGGGAACGCCGAAAGTGCGGTCGCTCAAGCCGGTTAAGAAACAGCCAATGCGCCCCACAGAAGTACCCACAATTAAAGGATACACAAAAGCGTCGCCGGTTGAGCGGCGGACGCCGATAAAATTTTTTGTCACTTCCACGCCAACCAGTCCGCCCAGAAGGGCACCCACTACGGTTTTTCCCTGAATCAGGAGCCAGAATAATTGCTGCCAATTTTGCCAGAGTTCTGGCGCGTGTTGCAGTAAAACAAGCACCTTAGCACCAGCGAGCGCCCCCACCATCCCGCCAGCGATTACAGAACTGCGCTGACTGGGGGAAATGGTATCTTTGCGAACGTTTCGCAGGAGTAACCGAAGGGAAATGGCGTAAGCCAGAGCCTCAAAGAAAATATGAGGGTGAATCCGCCAATGTCCGAGCCACAAATAAACGGGAAACATCGCGATAAAATTGTCAATTGGGAATGGGGAATTCTGCCGGCAGAAATAAACACCGCCACCCTCAGGGGGTGAAAACCCCAAATTTATGGGATTATCCCCCACTTGGGGTGAAAAACCCGGTTTTTTGGGCGCAGGGATGGGATCGCCGGTGGCACC
>CAZJNL010000226.1:0-7293 GCA_964546515.1 uncultured Oscillatoria sp. | reverse complement strand
GGTTTTGGGCACCGGCTACGCAAGGCACCGTCCACGCAAGGCACCGGCTCAGGGGCGTGGGATTTTCACGCTTTCGCTGCGCCCAATAAGGCAGAGGCTGCAAGGGCAGAAGTTAACCGTCAGTTCTCTCCCCCGATCCAGACCCCGGTTTCGGGGCATAAGAAAAATTTCCGCACTCCTAGCACTGCGTCGTCAAGCCGGTGGGGCGTTGGGAGACACTAGGGAATAGGGAGATCGATAAAGGCGGCTGCTCTGATGGTGGCGATACCGTTTATGATGACTGCCGATCTTTTGCCCGGATGGTGAAACCTGTGAAACTCAAAATACTTGCTATCTTTACACTGTTAGCTTCCCTCTGGGTGGGGGCTCCAGCTTCAGCTGAAAATCCCCAACACGTCAGGCGGTTGCTGAACACGAAGCAATGCCGTGGCTGTAACCTGAGTAACGCTAACCTGAGACAGACTGACCTCAAAAACGCTGACCTGCGTGATGCCTACCTCGCCGGCGCTGACTTGCAAGGGGCTGACCTGTCCAAAGCTGTACTCGTTCGCGCCGATATGAGGAACGTCAACTTGAGCGGTGCCAATCTCATGGGTGCTGACCTCCAGGAAACCTCTCTCAATAACGCTAACTTGACGGGAGCCGACCTCAGACAGACCCGCATGAGTTTTGCCACTTTGGTGCGGGCGAACCTGCGCCAAGCAGATTTAAGGGGGGCTTATCTGATTCGCGCCAATCTCCGAGAAGCCAACCTGACTGAAGTAGATTTAACGAGTGTAATTTTAACTAGAGCCACCATGCCCGATGGAACAATCCACAAGGATTAAGGGCTGCCGCCCAAGGCATATGCAAAGGCGGTGCGCGGTGAGAGCGTTCATGGCGGCTTTCTCGCAATATCTATCAACAGTGAACAGTCAGCAATTAGCAGCCATGCAGACAGCAAAATTAGCGGTAAAATTAGCGCGGTTAATTCCGATGAGTCTGGGATTGTTGGCACGCGGAAGATGGCTCAGTCACCGGCTGGTCACTCTCACGGTGCTGGGAGCGATAACCGTTGCAGCCCCAGAAACTGTAGGGCGACCGGCAGTGGCGGCTGTCCTTTCTTCCTGGCAATTTGACCAGACTGCGAATCAGCTTGAACTCACGGTGGAGCAGGGGGCGAAGCCGAGTTATTCTGTACTCAACCAACCTCCCCGCATTGTTGTAGAGCTGCCCAAAACCCAGCTGGGTGTGGGGACAGCCCAAAAAACTTACTCGGGCGTCGTGCGGCAAATTCAGGTGGAGCAGTCAGGGGCCGGTCTGGTTAGGATTGTCATGGAGTTCTCTGAGGAGGTTGTTTTGGACCCGGCACAGGTGAGGCTGCTTAAGGTTGCCGCGCCTGTCTCCACCGGCGCGTTCAGGGAGCGCTGGGTTTTGAATTTCTCTATTTCCGAATCTCGCTCAATGCCGGCACCGGCACCCAATCCGGCACCCAATCTAACACCAGTTGCGCAGACTCCCCGGCTGCCGACCACTTTTGAGGGCAGCCTGCCACCTGCAGCCAGTCTTCCGCCCCAGCGTCTTTTACCCAGTTTCTCCCCGCCGCCACCGCCGCCCGTCTTTGGCGGACTGCCGGCCCTACCCCCAGAGCGCTCCGCCCTTCCCAGTTTGCCGCCCGCCCCCTCTGTGGCCGTTCCTCCCTTGCTGCCCCCATCTCCACCGGGGGCCCGACCGGCTGCCGGTGAGTCGCAGTCTCTGTTGCTCCCCGCCCGCACTCTGCTGAGTTTGCGCTATACCGGCCAGGGGGTTTTGGATCTCGAACCCGGGAAGCAACTGCAGGAAGTCTTGCTGTTGGAGGAGGCGATTCGCGACTCTTTTGGCAATATTGTCGTTCCGGCGGGAACCCAGGTGATCGGGCGCTTTGACACCAATCTCAAGGGCAGCCGGTTTATTGCCCAGGGGATTACTCTTTTCGGTCGCAATGTTCGCCTAGCTGCCGAATCTGACCGGCTGTCGCAACTGTCTGCCCTTCAACCGGGCCAAATTGTGCGCGTCCGCTTGAAAGAGGCTCTGCGCCCATAAAAAGTGGGGTGCGCCTTGACTCGCACCCCACTGGCTTTAGGTTTCTTTGCTCAAAAACCCTTGGATTTGTTTGATGGCAACGGGAGCAATGTTAAACAGTGCCCAACCGGCTGCTAGCAGCAGTGGCCCAACAACGATAAGTACGCGCCAATCCATAGTGGATTCCCCCTTGTTAAAAAACTGTTACGCGGTTCTCAGTTTTTATATTTTGCTCTGAAAGGGGGGATTTTTCCATACCTTTTTCCCAGCGAAGGGCGGCGCGGCTTTGGGGGCGGCGAGAGTGGGGCACTCGGCACTCGGCACTCGGCACTGGGCATTGCTGAAAATCAGACCCATGCCCCATACCCCATGCACTATGCCCCATGCCCTACGCCGCCCGCCCCATGCTAAGTGCGTTAGGGACGCCAAGCTATCAAATTTATTCATATCCGAAAAAACGGTCTTTACAAAAGACGCCCTTGAGACGGTTTTTGTATATATGCTTTCTTCCGGAAGTAAGAAATTTGCTTCGATTTGTCCCGGGCAGGCCCGGATTTTGGACTGATTTTACCCGACTCGGGGCTGAAATTTGGCCATTGGACACTGTGAATATGCCCCATACTAGCTGTATATGGGACGCCAAGCCATCAAATTTAGTCATGTCCGAAAGAAAGGTTTTTATAAAAAACGCCCTTGAGTCGGTTTTTGTATATATGCTTTCTTCCGGAAGTAATAAATGTGCTTGGAGGCCCCGATATCAGTGGGGTGCGGGGAATCCCAGATTGCTGCCTTTGCCGGCGTGAACTAATGCGAGCAGCTCGTAGCGCCGCGCGTGCTCTATGAGTTCCGCCGCCTCTGTTTCGGATATGTCTCGCAGCCGCTTGGCCGGCACTCCCACCACTAGGGACAGGGGCGGCAGGTCTTTGGTGACAATGGCACCTGCTCCAATAATGCTGCCGGTTCCGACGCGCACGCCTTCCATGACGACTGCGCCAATGCCGATCAGGCAGCCGCGCTCAATGTACGCCCCGTGAACGACGGCGCGGTGTCCGACGGTGACGCAATCTTCTAAAATCGTGGGGTGCCCCGGTGAGACGTGCAAAACGGCTCCGTCTTGGATGTTGGAACGCTTGCCGATTTCAATCCGCTCTATATCGGCACGCACTACGGCGCTGTACCAGATGCTGGCACCGGCTGCCAGTAACACCGAGCCGATGACTGTGGCGTTGGGGGCGACGAAAGCTGCTAGGGAGAGGTCGGCAGGGGGCCAATAAGATGCCGGGGTGGGAAATAAATCGTTATTATTGCTCACTAGGGTATCCGCAATCAGGTGAATGCCCGTAGAATTTATGCAGGGGACAGAGTGCCCCTAGCTATAATAAAAGCACTAAAAGTGCCGCATAATATAATATGCTTGTATGCCCTCAATGATTAATCCAAGCTTGCAGTACCCAATTTTTGGCTCGGAGATTCAGTGTCCCCACTGCCGGCAGACGATTCCGGCACTGACGCTGACGGATACTTATTTGTGCCAGCGTCACGGGGCGTTTGAGGCCAATCCCAATACGGGGGAACTGATCCATCTCCAGTCGGGCCGTCACTGGCGCAGGTGGAACAATGAGTGGTATCGGCAGCACACCCATCCGGATGGGATTCGCTTTGAAATCCACGAGGCGCTCGACCGGCTCTACACGCAAGGCTACCGGGCGACGCGGGTGATTATCGCCCGCCGCTATATGGATTTGATTAGCGCCTATTTGGAGCGCAGCACCCCTTGGCGGGGTCAGGGGGAGCCTCAAAAACCCCGTCTCTACGGTTTGCCGGTGGAGTTCAGCCCGGAACCCTCGGAAGATCCCTGCTGGGAGGTGATTAATTTTGATCTGGAAAAAGAGCCGGGGGTGCCTATTCGCTACCCCTATTTCCGCCTGTTTGAGTAGCGCTCAGCAGTTAGACCGGCACAGCCCGGACAGGCGTCCCGCCTGGACTACAAGCGGATAATTGACCGCTGACTGTTGACAGCCAACAAATTTTATGTTATGCATCACGCCTCGATCCGCACTGCTAATATTTACCGCGCGATGGCGTTCTACGAACAGTTGGGCTTTACTGTCTGCGAGCGCTTTACCGCCGGCATCACTCTCGCCTGCTGGATGGAAGGGTTGGGCGGGCGCATTGAGCTGATCCAAATTCCCCAGCCGAAACCGGCACCGGATGCGTTTGAGGATGAGAACTATACTGGATACTATCATTTGTCTTTTGATATCACCGGCATGACGCCGGATCTCCCGGGCTGGCTGAGCGCGTTGCGGGAGCGCTTTGCATTAGCTGCCGGTGAGCAGCCTGATTTGTTGCAACCCCTCAAGGTACTCCTAGAGCCAACTCAGCAGATGATTGGCGAGCGCGTTTTGATGGTGGCTTTCATTGCTGACGCTGACGGGTTGCCTCTGGAGTTTATCAGAGTTTTGAGCTAGTTGCAAGGGGAACGGTGTCTGGTAGAGACGCGACATGTCGCGTCTCTACAACCTGGCTCTAGATACTGGGACAAACTTTGTCCGCCTACCCTGCGGGAATGCCTGAGGCATACGCGGACTAAAAGAAGGAAGTAGGGTGTGTTCCGCTCTTAGCTGAACGCACCATCTGGGTGTGGGGAGGGTGTGGGGAGGGTGTGGGGGGAATTTTTTGGGTTGGGGGCGGGTGCGGGCTGGGAGCGAGGGGTGGGAAAATAGGGGGGTGGTACTTGATTTTAATTCTATCTTATGTTTCGGTTTGTTGACGAGCTTCTCAAGGGGTTTGCGTGCCGGTGGGGGCCCCGGCATTTTTGGGCGCTTTTTGGAGTCGCCCTGGGGTTTTGTGTCGCTGTGACGCCACCGGCTGCTGCTGCGGGCGATTTTTTACGACTGCCTGTGGCTGAGGTTAAAGTCAGTTTGGGCAGCCCAACGAATGAACTTAAGTTTTTCCCGAATCAGCTGGATTTTTTGGCGGGAAAGCGCTACAAATTGGTGTTAGAAAATCCCAGCTCTCTGAAGCACTATTTTACTTCTAAGGATTTTGCTGATGCCAGCTGGACGCAAAAGGTTGAAGCGGGTAAGGTGGAGATTAAGGGCGCGATTCGCGAGCTGGAATTGAAGCCGGGAGCTGTGGCGGAGTGGGTTTTTGTGCCAATTAAGCCGGGAATTTATTTGCTGCGCTGTCCGATTCCGGGACACACGGAAGCGGGGATGACTGGCACGATTACGGTTTCGGTTGGGGAGCCGGTTTAAATAAATAGCTGCGTTCCCCAAAGGGGAACGCTACTGCTTTGCCGGGGGAAAAGAATAAGATAAGGATAGGAGAATATTTGGATTAGATGAAACTGGGGAAGTGGTGATGTCTCTGGAGTTACTGAGGCGGCTGTTCACTGTAGAAGAGGAGCGCCAAATGGAAGCTGGTATCTTTACAGAAGATGACAGGGGAGAATTGATAGGAGGAGAAATTGTCGAGATGGCACCTATTGGCAGACGGCATGCGGCGTGTGTGAGGCGATTGGTGGTTCAACGAGCGCCTTGGCGAACTCATGATACTTTATCCCCAAAATCCTGTTGAATTAGGGGACATATCTGAACCTCAGCCAGATGTGGCGCTGCGGCAACTGCGCCCAGATTTTTACGAAGCTAGACATCCTCTGCCAGAGAATATCTGCCTTTTGGTAGAGGTGGCCGATCCAACAGTTGAATCTGACCGGCAAGTGAAAATTCCGCTCTCCTCGGAAGAAGGCATTTTGGAAGTTTTGCTGGTGGATATCAATGAGCAATGCGTGGTAGTTTACCGGCAAACGGCACCGGCTGGCTACCAGAATGTGCGTCAGTGCCGGCAGGGTGAAAGTTTGTCTGTACTGGCGTTTCCTGATGTTAATTTTACTGCTGATGAGGTGCTGGGATAAGGCGGGTGACGTTCACCGGCAATCCTGTGCGATTCGGGAGTTGGAATTAAAGCTTGGAGGTATAACGGAGGGTTTCTTGGAGAATTTATTCCAAAGTGCCACTCTCGGCTGCGGTGACTAAAAACAGGAGAACCGCTTCATCTAATGCCATTCTGGCTGATTCTGTCGTGTCTCCATAACTGAGCGCATCCAGTGGCATGGTGCCGGCAATAAATTGATTTCCTTCTTTCCAGATTTGAACCGTGCAGTCGCTCTTCATAGTGGCGCTCTTGCTGTTATTCTTAGGATACGTTAGAGGAGCATCTGAGCGTCGAGCATCTCAGTTCTGCAAATAGAGTCTGGATCTAGGTGCCGGCTGCTCAAATTTGCGTCCGCATCCCCGGCGGGAATTGCTCTCGCCCTACCTTTTTAGCCGGCGAAATTCCCAATCTACAATTTCCAATTGAAGGCGGACCTGCTGCCGGCAGTAATAACCTGCTCGGATAGGATGAGTGCCGGTTTAAATAATAGCTGCCGCCTTTGGCTTCCCGCACTCTCAAATCTGAGATTATTGGTTTTTTTGATCTATTTTATGGAGCTGCTTTGACTCCATTTCCTTCTCAACTTTCTGGCGCTGCTTTGACTCCAGTTCTTTTTCTAGGTGAAGTTACTTGGCTTTTTGTTTCTCCCTGTCTCGTTCGACTCGCTGGCGGAAAGCTGACTCGGCTTGCCGGTGATTTTCTTCTAACGCCTTCAGGAGTAAACATGGGCGGCAGGGTTTTCCATTTGAGGCTGGCCTGATGAAACCTGTGCGGCTCAGCCGTAAACCTGTACGATTGGTTGGGAACCAGGTACGGTTCAGCCGTAGACCTGTACGGTTGGTTTGTAAACTTGTGCGGTTGGTTCGTAACTCTGTGCTTTTCCCCGGCACAAAAGAATGGATAAGCTTTCTGCCGGTGGGGGAAAATCACACTCTGAGCGTCGCATTAGGATGATTCAAACATTTTCCACTCACACAATACCATCTCGCACGCCCCTGCCTGCGTGGCACGCTTCGTCACGCAGCCGCTGCGCCTGCCGCAACGGCTCCGCAGGGGGTGCGGGGAGGGGGTTGGGGGTGGGGTTCATCCGAGTAATGCGCAACGACAGCTATATAATAATGATATGCCGGCCCCACCGGCTGCCTCAAGCACCGGCTAAAATTAAGAGGGCACTCCCCGGGCGTCTAAAAAAGCCGATCGCCGACAACGCTTCACCACAGGAGCATCGGGGGTTGGCATCCACAGAAAAGCCGGTGGGGTGAACCCGTCGCCCCTTTTTTGGGGCTGGATAGGGCACGCCAGGGGGATGGGTGC
>CAZJNL010000225.1:0-7341 GCA_964546515.1 uncultured Oscillatoria sp. | reverse complement strand
CTTCTCTTTCCTTGGCGCTCTACCCTGCGGGAAGCCGCCGCGTCCTGTGGCGTCTTGGCGGTTTATTTTAAAAAAATCACAAATCCATTTGTCGAATCGCTCTATAATGTCCGTTAAATAACCTGGAATTAATTGTCCTCCCCCTCAGCTTAACACAGATACCCTCACTTTGTTGCGCCGCGCCGCAACACTTCAGCGATTTCTGTATAGCCGTTTTTTTCCGCAATGCGCAGCGGTGTGTTGCCGTCGCTGTCCCTAGCCCAGACATGCGCCCCCTTGGAAACCAATAACTCGACCATCATTTTATCACGATTTCGTACTGCAAAGTGCAGAGGAGTTATCTGGTTACTTGAGCCATCCTTGGCATTAATCTCTGCCCCCTTGGATATCAGCAACTCTGCTCCCTCTATATTGCGGTCTTTCACGGGTTTGTGCAAAGCAGTATCACGCATGGTTGAATCCTTCCCCTCGAATATATTCCTGGGAACGGATAATAGTCTCTTTCATTGACATTTGATCCGCAGTCAACCAGCAACTTGGCACCTTTCATATTTTTAATTTTAAATGCTAGTATCAGTAACGATCTATTAACGTTCTTTGCGTTGGGATTGCCACCCCTATTGAGATAATTACGAGTCTCATCAAGGTTATAACCCTTTTTGGCAGAAATCCAATGGCGCTGAGTACCGCCCAGTTGAACGTGCCCAGTACCGCCAGCGCCGCCACCGCCGCCACCCCCACTTTGACTAAACCTTTCCAGCCGGCAGACGCCCCCGATTTCCCCGCTATCATCCAGGCTAAAGGCACACCCGTTGCTAAAACCGCCCAGATAACAAATCGGTGCAGCAATCCCAGCTTGAATGCCATCCCTAAACTAATGCCAAGCGCCACCGTTTCAAGGAGAACCGCCACGGCTACAGCTGTGCCAAATTCGGTTTTCAGCCTCTCCAAAACCGCAGCCCCTGGCACAGCATTTCCCCTTCTCGCCCCTGTTTTCCTAGCCCGATTGCCGGCTGTCGCTGAGGCAATTCCTAAAAACGCCTGTCTGGAATAAGCGCCGAGTGCAGCTCCGATCACCGCCACATAAATCGGCCAACCCCGTACCGTACCGTAAAGAGGATGTTCCCAAAAATAGAACATCTCGTTAGGAGGTAGCAACCAAAAGATTGTCAGCACCAGCGCAGTCACAGCGCCAACTCCCAGCAAAGCGGCTAACTTCACACCGGCCCACCCCGTCCGAACCCCAAACGCCCCCCCAGCAACAAACCCAGCCACCCAAGCCGCAACCGGACTCACCGCCAAAAGCGCTGTTCCCGCCCAAGAAACCGCGAACAGCCGCACCAAAAAACCGCGAATCAACCGGTCCCCCTGCTGCCGGTCGAGTTGGGATTGAGGCGATATTACCTCAGGCAGCTTACCGGCATCCCTGCGTGCGCAGCGTCAGGAAAGCCTCCAGATAGGGCAGCGCCCCGTCATCCCAGTCCGCCGGCTGCCGGTCTTCCAATTCCCAGTCCAGAACCCACAGCCACCCTACGGGAAGGCTTCGCCTACAGCGAACCGTCATTGCTTCCCGACACAGCCCAGCGCCCATCCCCACTGAAACAGGCGCAGCGCACTGCAGCGGTGTGCCCCGCAAAAGTCTGCAGGCATATCCCCGTTTCCACCTCCCACAGCTACCCTGCGGGAAGGCTTCGCCTACACCGTCTTGTCCGCACTGCCAGAAAGGGCCCGGTGATCCGCACTCAGGCACACCGAGGTCACAGCTTCCCCGTGCCCCGCAAAAGTCTGCAGACAGATGCCGGTTTTCACCTCCCACAGCTACCCTGCGGGAAGGCTTCGCCTACAGCGTCCTGTCCGCACTGCCAGAAAGGGCCAACCGGCCATCCCCGCTCAGGCACACCGAAGTCACGCTTTCCCCGTGCCCCGCTTTCCGTGCGCAGGCAGCGCCCCGTGGCCACATCCCACAGCTACCCTACGGGAAGGCTTCGCCTACAGCTTCTTCTCAAAACCCTTGCCCAGAGATTGCGCCCCCCCCTCTCCGGAGAGGGCAAACCGGCTATCCTGGCTGATACAAACGCAGCTCACCCCAAACCGATGCCCCCTGAAGGTGCGCAAGCAGCGTCCCGAAGCCGCCTCGTACAGCCGCAAGTAACCGTCAGCGCTGCCGGTGAGCGCTCACCGGCCATCCGGACTCATGGAGACTGTGCCAATTCGCTCCCCCGCAAAGGTTTGCAGGCACCGGCCCGTTGCCACCTCCCACAGCTTTAGCGCCCCCTCCTCACTGCCCGAAAGGGCGTACCGACCGTCCGCACTCAGGGAGGCGCAAGTCACCCCCGACCGGTGCCCCTCAAAGGTGCGCAAGCACGCCCCCGCCTCCAAGTCCCACAGCTACCCTACGGGAAGGCTTCGCCTACAGCGTGCTGTCCGCACTCGCCGACAGGGCCAACCGGCTGCCCGCACTGGCGCAGACAGCGCTGACAGACCCCCGGTGTCCCGTCAGCACCGCCCCTTCCCAGCCGCCGCTAAACGCCATGCGGGGCAAACAGGCATACAGTTCCGCCCAAGCGCTGAGCGCCTCCTTTGCCCGACTGAATCCGGGCTGCGAGCGGGCCAGCCGGACGTGGCCGGCAGCCGCCGCACTGTCCCCCCGCTCCCGTGCCGCTCGCGCTTGCGCCAGTTCCCCCTCGTAAATCTGGCTGGCGGTGAGGACGGTTTCAGCAGGGCGCACCCGGCACAGCACCGCCGGCGCTTCATAGGAGTTCCCGGCGCGGATCTCCCACAGCTACCCTGCGGGAAGGCTTCGCCTACAGCCCCGAGTGCCCCCCAGAGAGGGCCAAGCTCCCGTCCGGGCTGGTGCAGACAGCGCTCACCGGCGCACCCGCCGCTTTCCGTCCGCCTGCAGCGCCCGGTTTCCACCTCCCACAGCCGCACCGTCCTGTCCGAGCTGCCAGACAGGGCGTACTGGCCATCCGGACTCAGGCAGACACAAGTCACCCCTGAGCGGTGCCCCACAAAGGTGCGCAGACAGGCACCCGTGCCCACGTCCCACAGCTACCCTGCGGGAAGGCTTCGCCTACAGGGTGCTCTCCGCGCTCCCAGACAGAGCCAGCCGCCCGTCCGCACTCAAACAAACCGCGCTCACCTCTCTGGCGTGCCCCTCAAAGGTGCGCACCGGCTCTCCTGTGGCCAGCTCCCGCAACTGGGGCGGGAAGCCGGCGGCCAAAACGTACCGCCCGTCTGGACTCAGGCAAAGGGAACCGCCGCCTGCTTGCAAAACCAGCAGCTTCCGGGAAGCCGGCACCTCCTCAAGCGTCAGGGTTGCAGCGCCCGGGCGCAGGGCGAAACGACCGTCCGGGCTAGTCAAAACCTTTGCAGGCGGCGGATACCCTGCGGGAAGGCTTCGCCTACAGGGCAAAGTAGCACAGCTCTTTGCCGGTGGCCATATCCCACAGTTTGAGGGTCAGGTCGCTGGCAGAGGCGGCAAAGCGCCCTTCCGGGGGGATGCCAACGGATTTCACTCCCTCCTGCTGGTGCCCTTCCCAACTGCGGGCGAGCTCCCCCCGCTCTATGTCCCACAGCTCCAGGGTGCCGTCGTGCTTGCCGCAGAGCGCGTACTGCCGGTCGGGAGCGACAGAAATGCAGTTGACTTTCTTTCTGTCACCGGCAGGGGTGCCCTGCAGACCCGCCGCAGAGCGTAGGGGCGGGCCCCCGTGCCCGCCCTCCCTCAGGGTATCGGGGATTAGCTCCCGAGCCAGTGCGATCACCGCCTGAACGTCTTGCTGTTCTGTTGGGGAGTCTTGAATGGGGGATAGAATTTCAATCGCCGCTGCGCAGTCGTCGCGCTCTAAATGGGCGAAACCGAGGAGGCTGCCGGCAGTCGGGTGCTGCGGGTGCGACTGGCGGGCTTCTTCGAGTTCGGCGATCAGGGTTTCGTCGGTGATTTGCCCCGAGCGCCACAGCAGCAACCCCCGGTTGTATGTGGATTCGGGATGGCGCGGGTGAGCGGAAAGCGCCCGATCCCACAGTTCAAGGGCTTCTGAGTGTCGGCCTAAGTCCAGCAAGGAGACGGCGCGGTTGTTGAGGCTGTCGGCGGTGTCTCTGCCGGCACCGGGGTGGGGGCGGGGGTGGGTTTCTCCGGTCAGGTGCCGGTAGCTCTGGCGCAGTTCGTCCGCCACTTCCCGCAGGGTGTGGGGGCGCTCGTCGGGGTTTTCTTGAAAGCAGCGCTGGAGCAATTGCGCCACCGGCACCGGCATTTGGGGCAACTGCGGGTTTTTGTCTCCGTCGAGATAGTTTTCTAGGGCGTGAGCGCCTATGGTGCCAACCGGCCAAGTGCGCTCCCCTTGGAACATTTCTAGCACGGACAGAGCCCAGCTCCACAAATCGGTGCGCCGCGTCAGCGGTTCGCCGTTTGCCTGTTCTGGGGAGCAGTAAGCCGGTGTCATGGCTCCGCTACCGGGTACGATTAGGGTGGTGTCTGGCTCCCCTAACTGCTGCGTTTCCAGTGTGCCGGTCAGGCTCAAGCCAAAGTCTGTGATTTTGAGGGCACCCTCCGGGGTGAGCATGGCGGAAAGCCGGTTTGACATCTTGGTGGATCAAGCCCTGCTCGTGGGCGTAGTCAAGACCCCAGGCAAATTGGATGGCGATATCGAGGATGCGTTTGAGAGATTCTGCTGCGCCGCCGGCATAGAGTTTGCCGGTGTCTATCCAGTCGCGCAAACTTCCGCCGGCGACATATTCGGCAAAGACTGCCGGTGCGCCCTCAATCCGCCGCACATAGTAACAGCTGACGGTGTGGGGGTGCAGCCCCAGGTTGACCCACGTCTGCGCCTCCCGCTCAAAGCTGTCCGCGCCCCCTTTGGCTGCGACGATTTCCGGTTTGGGGATTTTCACCGCCAGGTCGATATTCCAGCCGGTGTGCCGCACTTTGTAGACTTTGCCAAATCCCCCCTCGCGCCCGCAATTCTGTGACTCTGTAGAGGTTGAGGATGATATCTGAGACTTTCCAGGTTTTGGGAACTCCTGCACCCACGAGCGCCACCCCTCCGCAGTTTGTCAGGTGATGGGTTGATTTTAGCAAGTTCAACAACAGCAGTAGGGCGATCCGGGCTCGCCCTACCTCCCCCCTCTCCCCACCGGCAATTTCACCCAGGTGGAAAGGGGGGATATTCCGTAGGATTGATTTACTTTAATAATGAACCGCTCCTGAGCCAAGAACGCCAAGAAGATGGAAGAGAGAGGTAGTTGATCTGGGAAATTAATAGGGCAATTTACCGGAGTAGATGGTTTGGGAGGCGTGCGGCGTTCGCAGGTGTGGTGCGTAGCACTTCAGGGATTCCCAGCCAGCGCCTTGCTAGAATGAGCGGCTCAGTTGTACGAACGCCGATGTCGCGTCTCTACCAGACACCAATGGGGTTTATTCACCTTCCCTGTGCCAAAAATATCTTGGCTAAACCCGCCCCTACAAGCATGTATATGCAAAACCGGTGCGAGCCGACATTATAAGCTGTTGCGCATTTAATTTTCACTATCCCTCTCTGTACCCTCGTTCCCAGGCTCTGCCTGGGAACGCCGCTCAGGAGGCAGAGCCTCCTTTCAATGACAAGCGGATTAAAAGCCTAACAGCTTATCACTGCCCTCTCCCCCTCCGGCAATTTTTCTGAGTCATTATCCGGATTTCGCAATCCAAAACAATACTTATTTGCGGTTATCGCTCTTATTCCCTGCCTTTCGGATGCCTCACCGCAAATAAATAATAAAATATCCGCTTGTAGACTTATCTAAATTACTGTCGGCAGCCACCGGCCATCACTCACAGCCGGGGGCGCAACCCGTAGTGCCGGTAATGCCAGTAATCCCGCAAAATCTTATCGTGGTCAAAGCACAAATTAGCCGGCACCCGCCAAGACTCAAAAATCCCTAGATTCTGAGCGTCATCCGCCGCCATAGGCTCCCCCGTCGCTGTGGCGATAAACACCACACTCAGCGTGTGCTGGCGCGGATCGCGATTCGGGTCAGAATAAACGTAGAATTGCTCCACCAGCTCCACCGGCAAACCCGTCTCCTCCTGGGCTTCTCGCCGCGCCGCCGCCTCCACCGGCTCGCCATAGTCCACAAACCCCCCCGGAATCGCCCACCCGTAGGGCGGATTGCGGCGCTCAATCAGCACAATAGGCCGGTCTTGCCGGTCAATCAGCTCGATAATTATATCTACAGTCGGAACCGGATTTCTATAAGCCATATCGATTTTAGATGCTATATTTTATAGGTTCCTGAATTGGGCATCACGCAAAAGGGCATCACGCAAAAGGGCACCACTGCATGCGGCTTCCCGGTAGTTCCGCAGAGGTAATGATTTTATAAACCGCAGAGGGCGCTTCAGCCCCAGAGGGAGGATAAGAAGAGTTTAAGCAAAAAGCCCTTCAGGAAATAGCGACACCAATCAGCCGCAAGTCATCTCAAAAGGAAAAATACAGCTGAGGGCAGAGTGTTTGCCGCCCAGTTCCAGTATATGATAGCGAAGCGGGTCGCGAAAGCGCGTCCTTTGCTCAGGACTGAGCCTGACCACTCAGCACGGATATGCCCCACAGAGCCAGCGGGATGCAGAGCTACCGCCCCACCTCCTTACCCAGTCGCTTTGGGATTAGCGACTAGGGTCGTGGCAGAAAGCGGCCAGAAACTGTGGCAAGTCTTGCCCTTGGTGACTTCCGATAGATTAGTAGGCATAATTGAACCGCCAAGACGCCAAGACGCCAAGGAAGAAAGGGAGAAGGGGAGAAAAATAAATTGCGAGCAATTAACCGGAGTTAAGATTAGTCCTTCTATCGCTCTGCCAGGAAGCGAGAAATTTGCGAGCGAGCGGGCAATTTTTAGGGGAGTATTTCTGTCAGAATTAAGTCCCGCTAACTTTAGAAAAACTTAATGAACCGGCACCTGACGCCGCGGTTTATGAATACACTTCGCTGTGGGGCCAATATTTCGGGCGAAACCCGCCCCTACAGAGGATTTCCCACTGTAAATCACACACAAAGTTACCTGGAATACAAGTAAGAATTGTTACAATTTAGGCAAAATTCGGATGTAACTGTCGGCGTTCCGTGATAAAGTCAGGGAATTTAGCACCATCCGCTCGGGCGGTCGCTGCGTGCCAGCGGCTCCGAAGGAGCTGCAACTGTTTAGTTTTTATTTCCCAGATCGATCATGCCCTTTCCCAGATCCAGTGGTATATTGCTCCACCCAACATCCTTTCCCAGCCGGTTTGGTATTGGCGACTTAGGAGAGCAAGCCTATCGCTTTATTGATTTTTTGGTAGAGACGCGCCAGCGACTGTGGCAGATTTTGCCC
>CAZJNL010000224.1:0-7381 GCA_964546515.1 uncultured Oscillatoria sp. | reverse complement strand
GTACTCTCGGCTAACGCACCCTACAGCTACAGCTTGACAGTGATTGGCAGCTTGTGGTAAGAATTAAGAATTCACAATCCAAAATTAGGGAGGGAAAACCCCTGTGAACCGTCGTGAATTTTTAACCTGGGTTGGAGTGGGTTGGGTGGCCAGTTCGCTGCCGGTGGCGATCGCCGCCTGCGCTTCCGACGCCTCCAAAAAACCCTCAGCGCCGACATCCGTAGCCAGCACCCCACCGGCACCCGCAGCTAACACCCCCCGCGCCGATGGATTTCAGGTTGCCGGCACAGTGGCGGAGTTGGACAAAGAAGGTAAACTCGATAAGAAATTGCCCATCGGACCCGTCTTGGTAGTCCGGGAAACCGCTAACTCCAAAACCCTGTACGCCGTCGATCCCACCTGCACCCACAAAAGCTGTCCGGTCAAGTGGGAGGCGGATGAGAAAGTGTTTGACTGTCCCTGTCACGATACCGACTTCGCTCCAGATGGAAAAGTGATCAAAGGACCGGCAAAGGCACCTCTGAAAACTTATGAAGTCAAAATAGAGGGAGATTCCGTTCTGGTAAAAGCCACCTAAACTTGTAGGGTGCGTTAGCGCGAGAGTACGGCACCCCCCCTCAGCTTCTAGTTTGCAGGGTGCGTTAGCGACAGCGTAACGGGGAGCATCCCACTTTTGTATTTGGGCAAGTCGCTTCTCTACAAACTTTTGTCTCACTGAGAAGGGCACTCAGAAGCCCGCGCAGGCGGGCTTTGTCTGATGAGCCGCGATTTCTAATCGCCAGGGTATATTTGCAAAAACGGGATGCTCCCGCGTAACGCACCCCCCCAGCTTGTAATCCCCCAAAGCGGAACGCACCCCGCGCAGCTTATCCTGTTAAGAATTATCGCCCAATTTCAGAATTTCCTCTGGATAGTGCGCCCCTTCTAGCATCAGCGCCGCAATCGCTGCATAGGCATCCACCCACGCCTGTCTCACCTCCGGCGTCCACTCCGCTCCCAAATAAGACTCAAACGTTTTCAGCAGCGACCCTCCCACCATCGGGTAATGTTGCGGTAAAATACCATAATTCACATGTCGCGCTCCCAGCCCCTTCAGGCTGTCTGACAGCACATCCGGTTTGCGGAGATTCTCAACCACCATCGCCAGCGCTTTCACCAGATGCATCCGCTGCTCTGGCATGTTAGTGTCGGCAAATAATGTCTGAGTCTCCGGATAGTCGGCAAACAGATTCTCATAGAAACTGTGGGCAACCTCCTCTGCCCTGGGTTTGACCAGGCCAAAACTTTCTGACAAAAGTTCGACATTTAAAGCCATACAACGGTCCTGTTGAATATTACAGCGGGCTGGAGACGCGATAAATCGCGTCTTCCCAAGATATATCTTGGCCTATGGTAGTGTTGAATATTACAGCGGGCTGGAGACGCGATAAATCGCGTCTCTACAAGAGAACTCTAATTTATCTCGCTAATTCAGGCGGATTAAGCCCCTTAATATATACAGTCTATACCAAAATCTTTCTCCCTATGGCTTCCCCACATAAATTTAATGCTTTATTTACATTTACCACCCCTCAGCAGCAGAAATTCAGCATAAGGTGTGGGTAGTCATGGGAAGCGCAGCTCGGGCTGAATGCCGGCAACCGGACTGTACGAACGCGCCCACCTCAGACAAGCCTGTTTTGTAAAAAATTGTTGACTTGGAACTTTAACGATGTCGAGATTTTCAGTTTTAGAGCAAGCGAATGCAGCCGCCACGCAAGCCAACTGGCCATTACTCAACCGCTACCTGCAGCAATTGCTCGACAAAGAAAATCGGGCCACAGCCTCTGAGAAATCGGAACTGCTGCAAAAAGTCGGCACTCAACTGCTCACCTGGGCATTAGAAATTTTAGAAGCTGGAGATTTCCAAGAGCGCTGGGACGTTGCCAAAATATTTCCCAGTCTCGGGACGCAAGCCATTGAACCCCTAATTGCCATATTACAAGATGAAGAGTGCGACACAGACTTGCGCTGGTTTGCCGGTCGCATTTTGGCAGAGTTCCACCGGCCCGAGGCCATCGCCGCCCTCGCAGAAATCCTCCAAACCGCCGAGAGTCAAGAATTGAGCGCAATGGCAGCCGATGCCTTGGCCAATTCAGGCCCCGCCGCCATTGAAGCCCTCACCGATTTGCTCGCAGAAGAAGACTCGCGGCTGTTTGCCGTGCGAGCCCTCGCCCAAATCCAGCATCTTGACACCATCGAGCCCCTGCTCAGCGCCCTCCGCGATCCTGTCGCCCAAGTGCGAGCCGCCGCCATTGAAGGGCTGATTGGCTTGCGCGACGAGCGCATCCCGCCGGTGCTGCTGAGCGCCCTCAACGATCCAGCCGCCACCGTCAGGCGACAAGCCGTCACCGGCTTGGGTTTGCGTGCTAACACCCTCGACCAACTCCAACTCGTCCAACTGCTGCGCCACCGGCTTTGGGACTTCAACTTTGACGTTTGCCAGCAAGCCGCCTTCGCCCTCGGGCGCGTGGGAACCCCACCGGCAGCCGTAGCCCTATCCGAAGTCCTGCTTTCCCCCGCAACGCCGGTGCCCTTACAAATAGAAGTCGTGCTAGCCCTCTGCTGGATAGGCACAATTGAGGCAGTCGAGTATTTGCGACAGGCGCTACCGGCAGCTTCCCCAGCCCTCGCTCAAGAAATCGTCACCGTTTTGGGGCGCACCGAACAGCCCGCAACCGCCCGCCGCGCCGGTGAAATTCTCACAGAACTCCTCAAATCCGACCGGCAAGCCCTGCAAAATCCAGCCATCCAGCAAGCCGCCGCCTTAGCGCTGGCCCAACTCGGCGACCGGCGGGCAACAGATTCCCTAATTCAGCTGCTCGCTTCCCCAGATGCCGGTGTCCGCCTGCACGCAATCGCCGCCCTCAAACAGCTGGCTCCACAAGACGCTCGCCGGCAATTACAAGACTTGGCAAATAACCCCCAACTGACACCGTCACTGCGAGAAGGCGTCGCCTTCGCCCTCCGAGAGTGGCCGGTCTAAACTTGTAGGGTGCGTTAGCCGAGAGTACGGCACCCCCACTTCTTTTCTTCCAGCCACTCACCTTTTAATAATATAATATAGAGGGTTTCAATTTGTGAGGTTACAAATGGCGATAAAAATGGTAGCCCCGCCCAAACCGGGTGTGGAGACAAGGGCATGTCTTATCTTGTAGAGACGCGATAAATCGCGTCTCTGAGTCCCGGACGCGCCCGCCTATAAAAATGTACCGCCCCGCTCTGAAAACCGCTATATGAAATCTCTCTTACCTGTTCTCGCCATAGTTATAGGAATACTTTTCCCCCAAGCAGGCAGCTATTCCTTCCTGCTCAAGCCCCTGCTGATGTTTATCCTATTTTTCCCTTTCTTAGAACTAAAAATTACAACCTTTTATAAAAGCACCATCTGGATAATGCTGGCCAATATATCCCTGGCCATTACCGCCTATTTACTCCTGCTTCCCTTCAACTCAGACCTGGCATTTGTGTCCTTTATCACCGCCATCGCCCCCACCGGCATCTCCGCCCCAGCGGTTGCCAGCTTTCTCGCCCTCGACGTAGAATATGTCACCCTCTCTGTTATCCTAACTAACAGTATCATTGCCCTGACTCTGCCCTTTCTCATCCCGCTCTTGACGCATCAAGCCAATCCCCTCTCACCGCGAGAAATCTTGCTGTCTATTTTAGGGCTGTTCTTAATCCCGTTCGCTGTCGTCCAAACGCTAAAACTCCTCAACCCGCAACTCCTGAAGTCTGCTGGTAAATTCAAGAGCCTGTCTTTCTACGCCTGGAGTGTCGTGCTGTTTCTCGCCGGCGCAAAAGCTTCCCATTATATTCTCTACGAATCCACCACTTCCCCCCTAACGATTGCCGCCATTGCGACTCTCTCCCTTCTGATATGCGCCGTAAACTTTGGAGTGGGGTTCCTGATCGGAGGCAAACACTTTGCCCGGGAAGCCAGCCAATCTCTCGGCCAGAAAAATACCATGCTCACCGTGTGGCTTTCCCTTTCCTTCCTCAAGCCGGTCGTCGCTCTCGGCCCGATGTTTTATATCCTTTACCATAACCTGTACAATTCTTACCAACTTTTCAAGATAAAAACCCAGGAAATGTAGCGTTTCTGCGGAACGCACACCGAGCTGTTACGCTTTTAATTTGCTTATTGGAGAAAGGAGGCTTTCGCCAAAGCGAGCGGCGTTCCAAGCCTTAGGCTGGAAACGCGGGTATTTGCTTGTTGCAGAAAGGAGGCAGTACAGCGCTTGTAGGGTGCGTTCCCCCCAGGGGAACGCTACCTCTGCCTTCTTCCGCCAAAGGGAGGATTTTTCGTGGGCCAAGAGAAAGGAAAAACGCGGGCTGTATCAAAATCTACCGAACTGCACCGGCAAACCAGCTATCGTCACAATATCCTTAATGTGATCCAGGCTACACACCACCATGCGGTTAGAGCAGTTGCAAGCCTTCCTAGCAGTCGCGGAAACCGGCAGCTTCCAGCAAGCGGCGGGAAAGTGCGGCGTCACCCAATCCACCATCAGCAGGCAAATCCAGGCGCTGGAAGCCGATCTGGGACTGCCTTTGTTTCACAGGGCAGCTCAGGCTAAACTGACCTTAGGGGGCGAGCGCTTCTTCCCCCACGCCCGCAAAATTTGCCTTGAATGGCACAACGCCACCCAGGAACTCGCCGACTTGCTCGTCGGCAAGCAGCCAGAACTGTGCGTCGCCGCCATTCACTCCGTCTGCGCCTACTGCTTGCCGCCGGTGCTGCAAAAATTTGCTAAGGATTACCCGGAAGTGCAGCTGCGCGTCACTTCCCTGGGCAGCGATCGGGCTTTGAAAGTCCTCAAAGACGGGCTGGTTGACATCGCCTTGGTGATGAACAACCGCTTTTTAACCGCAGGTCAGGAAATGGTCGTGGAAGCGCTTTACAGCGAGCCCCTAGAAGTGTTATTAGCGGCTAACCACCCCCTGACTCAGTACGAGTTTGTGCCTTGGTCAGAATTAGCCCGCTACCCGCAAGTCCTGTTTAAAGATGGCTACGGCATGCAGCGCCTGGTGCAGGATCAATTCGACCGGCGGGGGCTGAAGCTGCAAGCCGCTTTAGAATTGAATACCCTCGACGCTTTCCGGGGAGTAGTGCGTCAGGGAGAGCTGATTGCCCTGCTGCCTGAGTCCGCCCTGATTGAGGCGCACACAGACCCGACTCTAGCAGTCCGCAAGCTGGAAACCGCCTCGTCGTCGGGTTCCGTTTCTGAACCGGCTTTAACTCGTCAGGTGGTGATCGTTACCACCCGCGACAGGCTGCAAATTCCTCCGATCGCACACTTCTTCAAACTGGCGCAAGAGCTAGTCCCCCGGCAGTACAGCCAGCTCACCGGAAAAAAGCCGCTCGCCCCGGCACAGCCGAGGGAAGCAGCCTAGTGCTTTAATCGATTAGGAGCGTCTAGTTTTTCTGATTTCTCACTCTCGTGGGTATTTGTATGAGTGATGCGTTCAGGGAATTGCTGCGGAAAGTTGGCAGCGGTCCCCACACCGGCAAGGATTTAACTCGCTCAGAAGCAGCAGCGGCTACGCGGATGATGCTGCTGCAGGAAGCGACACCGGCGCAAATTGGGGCGTTCCTGATCGCTCACCGCATCAAGCGCCCGACAGGCGTTGAACTCGCCGGCATGCTCGACGCTTATGACGAGTTCGCGCAAAAATTACAACCCGTGAATTTTTCTCACCCCGTCACCATTTTGGGCTGCCCCTACGACGGGCGCGATCGCTATGCGCCAATCACTCCTCTAACTGCTTTAATCCTCGCCGCCGCCGGCGTGCCTGCCGTGACGCACGGGGGCGATCGCATGCCCACGAAAGAAGGTGTGCCGCTGATTGACATTTGGCAGGGTTTGGGCGTCCGCTGGGAGGGTTTGGATATCGGGCGATCGCAGCAAGTCTTCGAGAAAACCCTGCTGGGATTTGTCTATCTGCCCAGTCATTTTCCCCTCGCTTACGAGATTGTTCCCTACCGCTTTCAAATTGGCAAGCGCCCGCCGCTGGCGACTTTGGAGTTAATGTGGTGCCCTTATGCCGGTGACGCCCACATTGTTTCTGGGTTTGTTCACCCGCCCACAGAAGAGATGTTCCGCGAAGCGCACGCCCTGCGAGGCACCCAGCTGTTCACCACGGTGAAAGGCTTAGAAGGCAGCTGCGATTTGCCCCGCGAGCGCACCGCGATTATCGGGATGGCCAACCCGGACAAACCGTTTGAGCGCCTGCACCTGCACCCCCGGGATTTCGGATTTGCCGGTGCCAACCCGCCCTTGCAATCCACCGCCCAACTGCTGGAAGACACGCAAGCGGTGTTGCGCGGCGAACCCACAGAACTGATGAAATCTGCCATCTGGAATGGCGGGTTTTACCTGTGGCGCTGCGGCGTTTCCCCGGATCTCAGTGCCGGTTTCGCTACTGCTGAATCTATACTGACCAAAGGTGAGGCGGCTGAAAAGCTGCTCGAACTCCGCAGCGCCGTCGAGTCTGTTCAGCTCCCCGCGCCGGTCTAGCCCCCAGGCTATTTTACTTGACTAAATAACCGGAATCTATCTTAGTTTAAACAGTGACGCTTAGTCATATTTATACAGATTACGTTTAATCACTCATCCAAATTGCCTGCCGGTGATCGCAGTTGGGCTTCAGCCCAACTACGAACCTTTTTTGTTTAATGACTTATCCAACTTGCTGCCTTTCCCATGCCCAGTGCCCCATGCCGGCTATCGCTAGATTGGCCAGTAAAAGGAGTATACGGCTTGTTTGCCTCCACCCTCATCAAGAACAGCAACTCCCCTGCTATTGAAATTGCAAGCTTGAGCTGGGGATAAATCGGGCTGTTGCGCCTCACTCTTTTTCCCGAAATTGAATAAAGAGCCAAACAGCTCCATCAATTGAGACAGCCAGTCTGACTTCTTTTCTTCACGAACCAAACCCTCTCCTATCTCGCCAAATCGAATGACTTTCCTGTGAGTGTGAGCTTGACGGAGATACTCGACAGCTTGCACGTGCTTTGCTTCAGTGACAGTGCTTTTGCTCCAGGTTCGCTGCCCAAGAAGTTCGGGTCTGTATTCGATGATAACAGTTCTAACCGGACATTGTGGGGGCACCCACTGTTTGTCAACCGTCTTGATAGTAACGGTAGCACTGGTTCGGGAATGAATTTCCGCACGCTCTACCAAAACCTCCCAGCTGGCTCCACCGGCACGGCAAGGGAGAGTGCAAACTCCTATTATCAATAGCGACAGAGCCGATATCTCAGAGAGCCGATTGGGCATAATTTTCCGTATTCGCGGAGCGGTCGGGAGGGAAACTGCCGGTGAGCCGGTTGCAGTTG
>CAZJNL010000223.1:0-7394 GCA_964546515.1 uncultured Oscillatoria sp. | reverse complement strand
CGCCTGTCCTACGCCTTGATTTGGAGGGACAGGCGAGACGCCTGTCCTACGCCTTTATGGACAGGGGAGACGCCTTTCCAGACGTAGCACAGGCGTCCCGCCTGTGCCCACCTGTGATGGACACGAGACGCCTGTCCTAAAATAAAATAAAATAGCCGGCATTACTTCTGCCTCATCTAAAACCATGAACAACTCTCCTGACAGCAATACGGCTAATAGTGGGAATTCTCAGTTTGATGACTGGATGCAGTCCCTTAGTATTGACCTTCACCAGTTGAACAGCATTGAAAATTTCCACAACAATCCCCACGACACCAGCCTACCGCACAATTCCTATCCCGACAACCTCCACCACACAGTTACGCCAGACTTTACCCACAGGAGTTGGACGGATAACTCGCACGGTTTCTCCGATCATCAATCCCCAACCGACTGGAGTCATCCCCACCACGAACCAGTCAGTCAGTGGCACGATACAGACAACAGTTTTGCCTCCGCGACACATCACTACCATGATAGCATTGAAACGCCTCAAGTGCTAAATTATTCCTATTCCAGTGCGCAAGATGGCCCCTATATCCACATCGACCGCTCTGGCGACGTTCACCTGCACAAACTCGACGGGACAACACAAGTAGTTGGTCATGTGGACGGGCGAGATTTTTACAATTCTGCCAATGATCATATCGGCTATCTCGGCAAAGACGGACACGTTTATCGGTGGAGGGATGACAGTTCTGTCGGGCGAGTCGAAGGCGGACACATCTACCGCGAAAACGGCAAAGAAGCCGGTCGGGCTGATACTGATTTGGAAGGCGCTGCTCACATGCTTTTTGTCGTGCGGGGCGGCACCCCCTGAGCGGGGGCTGCCGGTGAAAATAGGAATTAACCCACAACAGAAGATTTGGCCATGACACAAGCTATCCGAAAAACAGTCACATTTGATGAATTCATCGCCTGGTATCCAGAAAAGTCAGAACACCGCTACGAATTGCACAAGGGATTAATTGTCGAGATGCCCAAACCAACAGGAAAACATTCAGAGATTGCTGGCTTCCTAGCCTACAAACTAAATGTTGCTATTGACAGTCAAGGCTTGAACTGCTTTGTCCCGCGTGAATGTGTAGTCAAACCATTTCGCGAAGATTCTGGTTACGAGCCAGATATTATCGTTTTAGACCGGCACGCTGTCACCAGCGAACCCCGCTGGGCAAAAGAATCGATTATCACGATCGGGGCGTCGGTACGTCTGGTCGTCGAGGTCCTTAGCACTAATTGGCGCGATGACTATCTGACAAAAGCCGGTGATTATGAAGAGATGGGCATTTCTGAATACTGGATTGTTGACTATCTGGGCTTGGGTGGAAAGCGGTTTATTGGCGATCCAAAACAGCCGACTATTTCCGTCTATCAACTTGTTGACGGCGAGTACCAAGTCAGCAAATTTCAGGGGAGTAACCCTATAGAATCGCCGGCTTTTCCCAGTTTCAGTTTAACTGCGGAACAGATTTTTGCAGCTGGATGGGAGCCGGTGGACTAGGATTAGGTGCTCTCTGGGACATCTCTGGGACAGGCGTTAGCGCAGCGGCGCGTACTGAGGGAACGCCTGTCCTACGCCTTTTGGGACAGGCGAGACGCCTGTCCTACGCCTTGATTTGGAGGGACAGGCGAGACGCCTGTCCTACGCCTTGATTTGGAGGGACAGGCGTTAGCGCAGCGGCGCGTACTGAGGGAACGCCTGTCCTACGCCTTTTTTGGACAGACGCCTTTCCAGACGTAGCACAGGCGTCCCGCCTGTGCCCACCTGTGCCCGCCTGTGCTATCATTATTAACAACCTTCAGTAACAAGGACACCAATGACACGCGCCTTACCAGGAAAAAAAGGATTTTGGGGTAGAGTGTGGGACGGGGTAAAAGCCGTATTCGCTCCCCCAGTTTACCAAGCTGACAGACAGGCGGAAACCCTAACCCGCAACACCGACTTAACCATCGAAGCGAATAAGCAAATCGAAGAAAGCCGGCAACACCTGCGCCAGCAAGAACTTGCTTTGCAAGAATTCCAGCGCCAAGCTAACTTGGACTTCCAAGCAGAACAGGGTGATTTGAATCGGGGGTTGCAATCCGAACTGGCAAGGCTGACTCGCGAATTGCAAGCGCAAGAAGGATTGCTCACCCGGCAATTCCAAGCTGATGAAGGCAGGAAAACCCGCGAACATCAAGAAAAACTCGCCCGCCTCAATATGGAGTTGCAGGCGGAACTGGCAAAGCTGAACCGCGAATTTCAAGCCAATGAAGGCAAATTGAACCGCGAACACCAAGTTCAGTTAGAAGTCTTCCGTTCCAACCTGCAAAAATGGTGCCTCGAACAGCAAAAAGAACTGCAACTGCAACTGAAAGCCCTCGATGCTGAACTCGCCCGCGAACTGAGGATTTATGACCGGCAAACCGCCTTGGAAGTCATCCACGAGCAAAAACGGCAGAACAATTCTCCCATTTGGTTAATTGCCGAGGATATTGTCCACTCCAACCCCCATCAAAATCCCATCCCCCTGCGAGTTTTCCTCTCCCCTCCCACCCTGCGGTTCGACCGATCGGGCGATGGGATCGACGCAGCTAAAGGCTTTCCCGATATGGAAGAAACCCTGGGCGCTTACTTGCAGCAGTTCTTTGAAAAGTATAGCGCACACGGACGCCCGATTGAATTTCTGGCGGGGGCTTGGACGAGTAAGTTTTTTCACAGTCAAGCCGCCACGAAATCCATGTTTCGCGGCTTGAAAACCGAACCAACCCTAATTTTAGAATCCGCCGCTGAAGGCGATTTCTTCAATCTCCGCTTCGGGTACTGGGGCTTGAATTGGGCAACTTACCGCTACAAGTCAGCGATTACCATGCTGCCTTGGCGAGAAGTTCTGTTCGACTTTGCCAAAACCCGCGCCTTGCGGTGGAAAGAAAAGCGAGACGCGCATATTGCGTCTGGGAAAAAAGCTGAAGAATTTGACAGCCGCTATGGGTTGGAAACCGTAAAGCGCTATCTGAGTAATCTGAGAATTCTCGAAAATGAGCGGCTGTGCTTGGAAGATGGGGACGATCCCAGCGACATCGAACGCCCCTACAGCATCCATCAAAATGACTACAACCAATTGCGCAAGTTTATCGGCATCTGTCACTGCATCATTGCGGGATTGCTGGCGGATGAATACTTTTTGGTTCACGTCTCTCCTAAAGTCCGCAAATCGCCCCTCCTCCCGCAACTCTTGCCTGACTTGCTGGAAGATATGCCCGCAGAGGAGCAGGAAAAGTTAGTGGAAATTGTGGTCAGTTTCTGCACAATGCTGTATAATGCAGTCGGGCGAGACGAGTCGGGCTGGATTCCGGAACTGCGGTTGGATTTGGCAGAAAGTCTCCTCAGTTTGCCCAAAAAGTCTTGGGCGGAGGCGCAAATCTTTGAATCGGTGAAAGCTTGGCTGCAATTGCGCGGGCTATCTGCCCTGCAAGGCAATAAGGAGTTGCTGGATGCTGTGGAGTCAGCTTTGACTGCCGGTGATGTGGAATATGCCGACAGGCTGAATCGCTGTCTGGCGGCTGTTGGGAAAAATCGCCAGTTCAGCGCGATTGACTCCTGCTACAATCGGGGCATTCAGCGCTGCAAAGAGGAAAAATACTCAGCGGCGATTGTAGATTTCACCCAAGTTATTCAGCTCAACCCTAATTTGGCAAAAGCTTATTACAATCGGGGGCTGGCTTATGTGAAATTGGGGCAATATCAAGCTGCGATTGAAGATTGCACTCAAGTGTTGCGGCTGGCTCCGGAAAATGCCAGCGCCTATCACAACCGCGCCAATGCCTATTACAAGTTGGGAGAGTATGAGCGGGCTATCGCTGACTACAACCAAGCTCTCAGTCTGAACCCGAATTTGCCGGGAGTCGCCCACAGTCGCGATGTCGCGCAAGGCGTGTGGGATGAGAAAAAGCGCCAGCAGCGACAAGAAGAGGAGCGCCGAAATTCTGAGGAGGAAGCGAAGGGGCGGGAATTCCACTTCGAGATTGTCACTGTGAACGCTCAAGGGCGAGAAATTGGTCGCCAACCGGGCAAAGCTCGTCATAAAATTCTGGATTTGGGCGGCGGGGTGAATTTGGAGATGGTTTACATTGTCGGTGGGACTTTCCAGATGGGTTCATCTGAATCCAGTTCGGAACAACCGGTGCACGCAGTCACTGTCAAACCTTTCTTTTTGGGCAAATATCCCATTACTCAAGAACAGTGGCAAGCTGTGATGGGGAATAACCCTTCCCAGTTTAAAGGTGCGAAACGTCCTATAGAGAATGTCTCGTGGAATGAGGCTGTCGAGTTCTGTTCCCGGCTTTCCCAAAAAACCGGCACCACTTACCGTTTGCCCAGTGAGGCGGAGTGGGAATATGCCTGTCGCGCGAAAACGACGACGCCTTTCCACTTTGGCGAAACCATTACTCCCGATTTGGTCAACTATGACGGAAACAGCCCTTACGGTTCCGCACCCAAAGGACTTTACCGCAAAGAAACAACGCCGGTGGGGAGTTTTCCGCCGAATGCTTTTGAACTGTACGATATGCACGGCAATGTCTGGGAGTGGTGCAGCGATACTTGGCATGACAGCTATCAGGGTGCGCCCTCTGACGGGAGTTCGTGGGAAGCCAGCGGAAATGATTCCCGTGTGCAGCGTGGTGGCTCCTGGAACGGCTCTGCGGTCCTTTGCCGCGGTGCCATCCGCTACTGGAGCTCTGCGGGCTGCAGGCTCGGGTATTTGGGGTTTCGCGTTGCGGGAGCGTCGTAGCTCGTTGCGTCCTAGGTTCTCCGGCGAGGATTCTTCTCTGCCCTTTTGCCCTTTTGCCCTTTTCCCTCTTTTCTTTTCCCTCTGGCGCGAAGCGCGCAAAAATTTTTTTTTCAGAAAGGGGTGCAAACAGCCGTTTTTCTGGCATAATAGAAATGTATCCATTTTTCTCGCGCCAGCGAGAGGGTGGAGAGGGAACAGGCATTCCGAGTGCAGCGTGGAGGCTCCTGGAACAACTCTGCGGTCAATTGCCGCAGTGCCAACCGCAACAGGAACTCTGCGGGCTACAGGAACGGGAATTTGGGGTTTCGCGCAGCGGGAGCGTCGTAGCTCGTTGCGTCCTAGGTTCTCCGGCGAGCACTCTTCCATATCAGAGCTAGCAGATGGGAATTTGTTGGGAGTATAGAGAAGAGTCCATACTTGTTCCTGCGATGAGGGTGACTTCATTCAAACATAAAACCAAATCGGACAGCTTGGTAGGGATTCCGAACAGTTGTCCGATTTATAAATTATGGGATGTTTTTCTATTATTGGATTGGGACAGGCGAGATGCCGGTGGGATGGACAGGCGAGACGCCGGTGGGATGAACAGGCGAGACGCCTGTCCTACGCCTTTTTGGGGGAGATGCCGGTTCTGGACAGGCAAGATGCCTGTCCTACGCCTTTTTGGATAGGGGAGACGCTGATCCAGACGTAGCACAGGCGTCCCGCCTGTGCCCCCCTGTAATGGACCGGCAAGATGCCTGTCCTACGCCTTTATGGATGGGGGAGACGCTGATCCAGACGTAGCACAGGCGTCCCGCCTGTGCCCCCCTGTGCCCCTTGTAATGGATCGGAGGGAACGCCTGTCCTGCGTTTGTATAGAATTGGGTTAGGACAGGCGTTCTGGCCGGTTCTACGAATTCTCGCCTTTTTTATCAATTTTTTAACACCTAACCATGACGAAAAATCAGCTTATTTTACACAACCCTACGTTGCAAACCACCAGCAGGAAGCTGCCTCACTGGCAACTGTACGGATCGGTTTATCATGTTATTTTTGCGACTTGCGATCGATTCCAACTTTCTGAAGCAGCTAGAGAAATTGTATTCAATGCTTGCCTGTTTTTCCATCTCAAAAGATCTGAAATTTTTGTCATGGCTGTTATGCCAGATCATGTACATCTACTGGTACAGCCTTGGGCCAAATCTCAGAAGGAGTGCTGGTCGCTTGGCAGTATCACACACAGCCTGAAGAGCTACACTTCTAAACAAATTGCCAAAATAGGCCGGCCATCTCGCCCCTCACATATTGGGACGGTATGGGAAGATGAGTCCTGGGATCATATTATCAGAAATTATCAAGAATTTGAATACACCTGGCAATACATTAGAGAAAATCCGGTGAAAGCTGGATTATCTGCTACTCCTGAAGCTTATGCCTTTTTTTGGCAATCTGGCCAAGCGGATAATTCCATTCCCAACCCATAAGACAGGCGTCTCCCCTGTCCAAAAAAGACGTAGGACAGGCGTCTCGCCTGTCCATAAAAGACGTAGGACAGGCGTTCCCTCAGTACGCGCCGCTGCGCGGGACGCCTGTCCATAAAGACGTAGGACAGGCGTCCCGCCTGTCCCAACCCTGGCAATCAATAATTGCCGTAAATTGTTGTGTTATCTTCATGGATTTCGGTTTCCGGGAAATTAGCTATATCTCACAAAGGCTGCTTTGACTTGCACCGGCACCGGCGCTCATTGTAACTCCGACCTTCCCCCAGCACAAACGCCGCACCGGCTTTTACCGTGAAACCCTGAGAAGCGCAACTCCTGGACACCGGCTGGCAAAGCGGGAGCCGAAGAAAGGCCCTTTCCAATAAGCAGTCTCTATAAAAACTGGCTCGCTATTTTAAATTTCATATATTGGCTTGACTTAGGAAACCCGATATGCTAAAACGGGTTGTGACTTTTGGCTTTCTGGCTCTCTAACAAACTCCAATCAACCGGAAATGATAACAATTCCAAGCCAGAGGGGGACTCCAATGCCTGCTCTCACCACTATCTGCCCACAGGTAGAGCCGCGTCAGCAAAGCTCCCCCCCGCAGGCAGCAGCCAGGGTGATTTCGGGTTTTTAGGGTTAGCTAGATCGTCAAGTTCCGCGATTTCAAATACCAGTCTACCCCTTACAGTTAGATTTAGTAGTTACCTCCATGAAAAAAATGAACACTTGGCAAAAATACCTAGCGCTGACTGCCACACTTTCACTGTTTGCGGCGGCTTTTCCCGCTTTCTCAACTGCCGCTAATACAGAGATTTCTCAGAACAGCCAGCCCTCAGGCGCATCTCAACCGGCACCGACAAGAGCAAACTGTCGCCGAGTTAACACTCCCGGCGGAATAAATGTCCGTTCCACTCCCAATGGCACGATTACCGGCTCATTAGCCAATGGAACCACTGTCACTGTCGAAGCAACTTTCAGCCCTGGTTGGGTAACAATTTCCGCCCCCCAGAAAGGAGTTGTGTTTGACAGGTATCTCACCCCCTGCGATCGAGCAGCAACCCCCTCTCCAGCCCCCTCTCCAGCCCCCTCTCCAGCCCCCTCTCCAGCCCCCTC
>CAZJNL010000222.1:0-7406 GCA_964546515.1 uncultured Oscillatoria sp. | reverse complement strand
GTTTAATGGGTATAAGTGATGATAGGGTATCACTGTTTGCGATCGCTGAGTCATGTCACTCCCACCTGAGCGCTCAATCAGAATAGAACTTTATGTTAGGGCTTCGCAGCCGGAGCTGTTAGAAGGTCTGGATGTGTGGTTGCGTCTGGGTCTAATTTCTGAGGCTCAGGTTCGCCAGCTGTGCCGGCAATATCTCTCCTGTGAGCTTCCGGAACCTGTCGCCGCGCCATTACCAAAAGCCTCTCAACCGGCAGCCGAGCCTAAAGCCGAGCCCAAAGCCGAGCCGGTACTGGCACTGGCTTTGAGCCGCAAACAGCGAGAGCAACCCCGATTGCCCAGGGGGTTGCAATCGCTGATGGCAGAGATCAGCGTCAGGTGGCTGCTGTTTCTGGGCGTGTTCATGGTGGTGGTGTCTTCCGGGTTGCTAGCCGCCAGTCAGTGGCAGAAATTTCCCGCAGCTGGGCAGTACGGGGTTTTGTTGGCGTACACCTTGGTGTTTTGGGGGGTGTCCTACTGGGCTGCAACCCAGCCTTCCTTGCGACTAACCGCTCAGACATTGCAGCTGGTGACGCTGCTGCTGGTGCCGGTGAATTTTTGGGCAATGGATGGGTTTGGGTTGTGGGGTGACTCCCTGGGATGGCTCACCGTAGCGATCGCAACAGCTGCCCTCACCGGCATCACAGTTTTGCTCCTGAAAAATCAGCAAAGCTTATCCCGTCGGAATCTGCTCAACAGTCTGGGGTTGAGTTATTTGCACTGGGGCTGGAACTTGCCCGGATTTCCCCTGCTGGCGGTTTATCTGGGGATAGTGGGAACCGCCCTCGCCCGCGCCTTTAAAGCGCCCAAAACCGAAGAAGCCGAACAAGAACTGCCAGAAAACACCGCTCCAGCTCCGCCCCTGGCGCTTCCCTCGGCCACTGTGGTGGGCTACGCCCTGGGAATCCTGCTACTTCGGGCCATATTCGCCCGTGTGGACATCAGCCAGCTGGGGTTGGCCATAGGAATTTGCGGCTGGCTGTTTCCCAGGCTGTATCCGTACAGTAGCTTCGGGAAACGGGAGCTCCTCTATTCCCTGTCGGAGCAAATAGGCGGTGGATTGCTATTCCTCGGCTGGCTGGTTTCCGTAGCGAGAGAACCCCAGCAGGGGCTCGCAGTCAGCGGACTGGGCTTGTGGTGGTTAGGCGAACGCTTGTGGCGTTCATTAATGAAAAATGGGGGGCGGGTGGATTTAGCCGCCATCTTCATCACTGGGTTGCAAGCACTTTGGCTAGCTTGGCGGCTAGTCCCACCGGCACTCCAGCAAGCGCTAGTCGCAACCGCCACCCAGCTGTTCGGCATTCCAGAAAGCGACTCTCGCGCCTTGCTCAGCCTCGCACTGTTTCCCTACCTGCTTTTCACAGTCTGGATAACTGACAGGCTGCACCGGCAGTACGCACAGCGCCAAGTCGCCCCCCCAGAGATCGCCAAATTCAGCGGACAGCTGGCTCTAGCATTTGGGAGTTTTTTGACCTTTCTGAGCTTGCCCTATCCGAGCTTGCGCACGCTGAATCTGCTGGCATCCGCCCTCACCCTGGCAACTGTCACCCGCCGGCGCACCCCAACCCGAGTCTGGCTGGTGTACTTCACTCACATTAGCGCTCTGCTGACTCTCAGCTCAGCCATTAACTGGATTTGGCCTTCCCTGAACTTCGGTGTCTGGGCAGCCCTTTATTTAGCGATTGCGGTGGCGGAGTGGTCATTCGTCTACCTCCCCTCAAACCCCGCCAAGGAAACACCTAACCCCCCAGCCAGCCTGACCGCACAAGAGGAAGCTGACGGGGGGGATGAAACTTCTACAGACGCGATTTCTCTTGTAGAGACGCGATTTATCGCGTCTCCAGACTCTGTGCGGTCGAATCAGACCGAATTTATCCGGTCTCCAGACTCTGTGCGGTCGAATCAGACAGCCGAAAGCCCAGAGCCCCCATCCCCAAATCCTCAAATCCCCGCACTCATTTGGCAGCAGAGTGCGTGGCACATGGGGCTAGCCCTTGCCGGTGTGAGCTATTGCCTGCTGCTGGCGAATTACTTCAACTTCCTTTACGACTTTCCTGACAGCCGCCCTGAGTCGGGCATCTTGTGGCTGACTGTACCCGTCGCCCTCACCGTCGCCGCCAGCCGGTCAGATTCCCGCCGTGAGCAAGCCAGCTCTTTGAGCGTAGCAGCCTCACTCATGGCGCAACTCCTGACGCTGACAGTACCGGGAGGCCGATTAATTACTTTGGGTGTCCCCACCGCTGTGATGTTCGTCAACACCCAATATTTGCGGCTGTTGAGCGCCGCCGGCATCACTGTGGGAATGGCTTTGAGTTTCTTTTTCCTGCTGCTCTGGGATGGCATTCCCGGTTGGCCCCCACTGTCCCCCAATGCTTGGTTAGTAACCGTCGCGGCGACTGTGACTGCTTTGTGGGTTTGGCGCGGCTGGCTTGTCCGCAGTTCCCAGCTGGCAGTGCCGAACCTGGAGTCTGAAACAGATAACTTCTCACTGAGCGCTCTTTACGCACCGGCAGCCGACTTCTGGGCGATCGCACTGTTTGGCGTCGAGCTAGTCTTGCTGACGTTTCACTCTTTCGCCGTCTACTGGAAACTTCTCGACCCCGCTCTTGCTGCGATCGCATCTGCCGCTCTGATAACAGGTGCGATCGCTTATCGCGGCTGGGAGCAACCCTCCAACCGGACGATTTACAGCTTTGGCTGGAGTCTGGAAGTGCTGGCTGCAGAGGTGTTGGGCTTTGCCGGTCGGGAGGCGCTGCATGTGGCGATTGCCAACATCGCTCTCGGACTAATTGCCCAACTGGTGGGCGATTGGTGGCACCGGCACTCCCGAAACCCAGCCCCTAGCAGTTCGCACCTCATGCCGCTGCTGTACGGCGGGTTGGCTGCCCTGTTGCGCTGGGGCTCCCTCACCGCTTGGACAGGTTTAACCACCTTGGGGCTGGCGCTGATTGCCATTGGTGTGGGACGCCGGCGCGAGGAATTCAAACCCCTCGTTTACATTGCCCTGATTGGGGTGTCCGCTTCCGCCTGCGAAATTCTCTGGTATCCAATCTCACCCCTGGCTGCAGGCGACCAACTGATCGCTCTCGCCACCCTGGGCGCGATCGCCATGTCTGGCTATCGTACAGGAGCACCTTGGTTGCTGGACTACTTGCGCCTCACCGAGGAGGAACTGAAAGTCGCCGCGCACCTGCACTGGCTTGCCAGCAGCTGGCTGTTGCTGACGGCTATCAGTTTCTCTATCAAATCCGCTGACTTCGTGGGATTGAGCACCGGCTTGTTTTTAAGCAGCTATGCCATCTGGCAAGGGCGTCGCAATCCCAGTCGGGTTCTCGCAGAAATCTGGGTTTATGCCGGCATTCTCGAAGCCGCCGCGATCGCGATTTATATTGGCAGCAAACTGCAATTTGGAGGGCTGTTGCTGCCTTGGGCAGCCGCGCTCAGCGCTGTGGCTGCCTATTTTCTCTGGGCTTTGCCCTGGGAGCGCTGGGGCTGGCCAAAGCAGCCGTGGCTGCGCTCTGCAGTCGTGCTGCCGGTTGCCGCCGCACTGCAAACCGCACAAGCGATTAACCCAGCTAGCTTGCTTATTGTGTCGGCATTCTACATTTTCCTGACTCTGCTGAACCGGCAAATTCGCATCACCTATGTCAGTGCATTTTTCATCAACTGGGCGATTCTGCGCTGGTTCGTGAATCTCAGTGTCACTGATGCCTTGGCGTACACTATCCCACCGGCTATGTCTTTGCTTTACATCGCCCAAGTCGATGCCGGTTTGCAATTCCCCCAGCAGAAACAGACTCGCCACTTCCTGCGCCAGCTGGGCGCGGGCGCGATTTGCTTTGTGGCGCTGCTCACCGCTAACTGGTTAGTATCTGGTTCCTTGAGTCTTCTGGCGATTTTTGCTGGGTTAGCCTTTCGGATGCGGGCTTTCCTCTATGTGGGAACGGCAGCGTTTTTACTGAATGCTGTGAATCAGCTTATTATTTTAAGCCAAGAATACGCTTTTGTCAAGTGGGTGATTGGGCTGCTAGTCGGCAGCGCGTTGATCTGGATTGGCGCTACTTTTGAAACTCGCCGGGAACAGATTGTCTCCCTGATGCAGAACTGGATTGTTGAGTTTCAAGAGTGGGAGTAGAGCTTAATAATAACCGCCCTTGGCGGTTTATTTAAAAATAATTACTCAAGTTTCCGGAAATGCCAATTAGGGGTTAGGAATTAAAAGCCAACAAAGGCTATTTGGGAGCCGGCCCCACCGGCACCCCACTTTACTTGCTACAACTAACACGGTACAGATAAACGCTTGCTGCCAATGACCCCTTTAATCTACCAAGCTCAGCCCGCGCTGAAATTTATCCCACCGGCACTCAACCCCCTGGTTTTGCGAGTTTGCCAGCAGCTGCTGCCGGTGTGGTTGCGATTTCAGACCCGAGTCACCGACATTCAAGCCGAAAATGTGGAAACCTTAGTCACCCTCTACCGCCAATTTCAAGAGGGCAAAATCCGCTTCTTGCTGGCGTTTCGCCATCCGGGCGGCGATGACCCTTTCTGTTTGGCCCACCTGCTCTGGAAATTGGTGCCGCAGATGGCGCGACAACAAAACGTATCTTTACAATACCCGATTCACGCTCACTTCATGTACGATAGGGGAATTCCCCTGTGGGCTGGCTCTTTTGTGGGCTGGATCAATTCCGGTCTGGGTGCGACTCCTATCCAGCGCGGTAAGGTAGACCGGCACGGATTGCGCACAGCTCGCGATTTGTTTATTAATGGCAGTTTCCCCTTAGCCGCCTCGCCGGAAGGCTCCAAAAACGGTCACAACGAAATTGTCAGCCCCCTGGAACCGGGTATTGCCCAACTGGGATTTTGGTGCGCTGAAGATTTGCTCAAGGCGGGAGTCACGGAACAGGTTTTGATAGTGCCGGTGGGAATAGAATACCATTATGTTGAGGAGCCTTGGAATGCTTTGGAAAAGCTGTTGAGCCAATTAGAAGCAGACCTCGGCTTGCCGGTTGGGGAATCAACACAAGACCAGCTCCTGCAAACTCCTGCGCACTCTCTCTACCGGCGTCTTTACCTGCTGGGCGAGCATCTGCTGTGCTTAATGGAAGAATTTTACCGCCGGTTCTACCACCAGCCGCTGCCGCCCGTGCCGGTTGATGCCGGTGAACATCCAGACTTGACCGCTCGACTGCAAGCGCTCCTGCATGTATCATTAAATGTGGCAGAACAGTATTTTGGGGTGCAGCCTAAGGGCACGGTGATTGACCGCTGCCGGCGTCTGGAACAAGTCGGCTGGGATTGGATTTATCGTGAAGATATCAAAGATATTGACACTATACCACCCGGAAAGCGGGGACTGGCTGACCGGATTGCGGAAGAAGCGAGTTTGCGCATGTGGCACATGCGTCTGGTGGAAAATTTCGTAGCTGTTACCGGCAACTACGTCCGGGAAAAACCCACTGCAGAGCGGTTTGCAGAAACCACTTTACTCCTGTGGGACACCCTGACTCGCATTAAGGGACACCATCCTTTCCCGCGCCCGCGCCTGGGAAAGCAGCGGGTTAAGCTGATTGTGGGCGATCCGATATCAGTTTCAGACCGCTGGTACGCCTATAAAACCAACCGCCGGTCTGCGATCGCTACCCTGACGCAAGACTTGCAAACTGCTCTGGAAGGGATGATTTTGCAACCGCAGATGGACGCAGATAAACGCGGATAATTAGGTTGAAAACTTGGCATACTGTGGGGGCGTCGGTTGGGCTAAAGCCCAACTACAAACCTGAACATTTGGCTTACTGCGAGGGCGTCGGTTGGGCTAAAGCCCAACTACAAACCATCGCCCAATGCCCAACTGCATCTTAAATTTCAGGAGTCAAACCCTATGTCTCATCCGATTATTCAAGCTCAGCCGCCTCTGGAATTTATCCCACCGGCTTTCAACCCTTTGCTTCTGCGGGGCTGCCAGCATTTGCTGCCGGTGTGGCTGAAATTTAGCACGTCTATTGCCGGCATTAAAGCCGAAAATGTTGAGACTCTGGTCGATCTTTATCACCAGTTTCAACAAGGTAAAATTCGCTTTTTGATGGCGTTTCGCCACCCCAGTACGGACGATCCCTACTGCATGGGACACCTGGTTTGGCAGCTGGTGCCGCAGGTGGCGCGACAAATGGGGGTATCGCTGCAATACCCCACCCATTTTCACGCCATTTATGACCGGGGGATTCCCCTGTGGGCGGGGAATTGGGTGGGATGGCTCTACTCCCAAATGGGCGGCACTCCTATTATACGCGGTAAGGTAGACCGGCTGGGGTTGCGCTCGGCTCGCGAACTGTTTGCCACCGGCAAGTTTCCCATGACAGCTGCTCCAGAAGGTGCGACTAACGGTCACAATGAAATCATCAGCCCCCTGGAACCGGGTATCGCTCAGCTGGGTTTCTGGTGTGCTGAGGATTTATATAAGGATGGGCGCAGCGAACAGGTTTTGATTGTGCCGGTTGGCATTCAGTACCGCTATGTTGAGGAGCCTTGGAATGCCGTAGACAAGCTTTTGAGCCAGCTGGAAGCAGAGAGCGGGTTGCAGCCGATGTACGATGGCAGCAAGGGCGAATCTTTAGCCGAAAACTCAACTTCAACTAAGCACACTTTATACTTGCGTCTCATCCGGCTGGGCGGTCATTTACTGGCGATAATGGAGGAGTATTACTCCCAATTTTATCACAAAACAATGCCGCAGGCTGCTGAAAATCAAGACTTATCGGCTCGGCTGTCAGCGCTTTTGGATGTGGCGTTAAAAGTGGCGGAGGAATTTTTTGGCGTGTCGCCGAAGGGCAGTTTGATTGACCGCTGTCGGCGCTTGGAGCAAGCCGGCTGGGAGCGAATTTACCGGGAAGATATCAAGGATTTTGACTCGCTTTCTCCCTTAGAGCGCGGACTTGCGGATCGGATTGCGGAAGAAGCTAATCTGCGCATGTGGCACATGCGGCTGGTGGAAAGTTTCGTGGCGGTGACGGGCAAGTATGTTCAGGAAAAACCCTCTGTGGAGCGGTTTGCGGAAACGACTTTACTGCTGTCGGATATGATAACTCGCATTCAGGGGGGGAATACTTTCGGACGCCCTCAGCTGGGCAAGCAGCGGGTGCGGATGACGGTGGGCGAGCCGATTTCGGTGAGCGAGCGCTGGGATGCTTATAAATCCAGTCGCCGGTCAGCTGTTGCCGATTTGACGAAAGATTTGCAAACGGCTTTGCAAGGGATGATTGTTTAGTGCCGGCGAAAAAATCGAGAGGCGAGGATAGGGGATGAGACGCCCAACCGCCGGGAGCATACCGATTATGTAGGGGCTCCGCATTCGGGCGAATAATCTCTCGGTC
>CAZJNL010000221.1:0-7414 GCA_964546515.1 uncultured Oscillatoria sp. | reverse complement strand
TTTTGGGTCGGTGCCAATTAGAAAGTAGTCTGGGGACTGAGGTGGCAGGCTATAGGGGTTTTCAGAGCAGTGAACGGTACAGTTTTCTATCCGTGTGCGTCTCCAGGATAGGGAGACGCGATTTATCGCGTCTCTACAAGAGGAGGGAGTATGTTTTTGGAATCTTTCATTTGTTCTTTTTCCGCGCTGGTGGACTTGGTTTTTGTGAGCGCGAATTGATGCGCCCGGTATTTTTCAGGGGACTGTTGGGAGAGTGCCGGCGGTTGCTGGTTTTGGCTGCTGGGGTGAACACGCCGCGCCATCCCTGTTTTTTGAAGCGTTTGTAGGCTGAGCCGGCCCAGTCGCTGAGATAGTGGCTCATTGCGCCGAGCTCTAAACCGGCAAACAGGGCAATCCACTCGGTATAATGCTGCTGGAGCGACAGGACAACTGCAGAGCCGGCTGAGTGCCAATTCCAGTGCCAGCCCCAGAACAGTTTGCCGGTGGCGGCGGCAAAAATCCACAGGGCGGCGATCCAGGAAGCGAGGTAGAATACTCGCAGGGCTGTGCCGATGACTGGCCCGTGGGAGAGAAAGGAGCGGTGGCGCAGGTTCTGCTGGTAAGGCTGCCAGATCCAGCGCAGCCACCCCCAGCGCTGGAATTGCCGGGAGTGGATGTCCAGGTCTGGGCCGAACATCAGCCCGCCAAATAAGAAGCCGGTGGCAATTAATAAGGTGAGGTTGCCATTGCGGGTGAGGCTGAAGCTCAAACCGGCAACTGCCGGTAAGCTCCACAGGGTAATGCGGTCATGGGTGCGACCAGAGGGCATTAAGGATTTTGGGGGGTTGGACTTGGGACGGAATCGCCGGTTAAAAAATTAGCTAAATTAGCTCAGAGGTGCTTGCTTTTTTTCGTGCAGTCTGTTATATTATGTTTATGTGAGTCAAATCGGGCGGTTAGCTCAGCGGTAGAGCGCATGCCTTACAAGCATGATGCCACAGGTTCAAATCCTGTACTGCCCATAAGTGTGTGGAACCCCACCCCCTACCCCTCCCCGCTAGCGGGGAGGGGAGTAAGATTTGCCCTGGTTGTTTTTGACGACAGCCCTCTGGCTGTCCGGCGTCTGGGGATAATCTCGGGATCTCGGGCGGAAGTTAAGGGGAGCCAATTGTTTCGAGCAGGTAGACTTTGAAGCCGCCGCCTGTTGGGAGGGGTTGGCGATCGGGAACCATCGGATAGGCTTCCACCGGACTCTGGGGGATATAAGGTTTGGGGGCGATGTACTCCCCCTCAATTTTAACTCGCTTTCCGATATATTGCTGGAATATTTCTGTGGAAATCTGGTCGGAAGGACGCAGGATGACTCCTTCCTCCGCTGTTCGCTGTTCGAGTTCGGCGTCACCTGTGTTGAGGACGTAATACTCGTTTGTTCCGGCCATCCAAGCCTCAGGGTTTGGCTTGCGCCCTTCCAGATTTTTATGAATAATAATGCCTGTCAGTGTGACCAAAGATTGATTTTCTTTCATCTTAACTTCTTCTGATTGGGTTTGTGTCCGCACCGGCGCGGCAAAGGAGCACCCCGCCGCGCTCCCGAGCTGGATTAGCGCCAGCAATAGCGTCTGAAATGAGAGGCCATAAGCGACAAGTCTATTTGGCAGCATTTGCTCTTTTTTTCAGCTTGTAGTTGTGGGGGGAGTTCCCGTCTGGGAGGGAACGCACCCTACTCCTTTCCCTACAAGGGAAGGGGGAGAAATCCGGTTTCCCTCTCCCCACGACGGGCGGTTCCCTCGTTACCAGGCACCCTTACGGGAAGCCTGCGTCGCACCGTGGTGAACGCATACCCCGAGGCAGATCCTCGCCTTATTTCTAGCTCCATCCCAAGGGGCGGAGATTGTTAAAGTTAACGGTATCGATACCTATTTTTTGCATGTAATTGGCCAACTTCAGGTCGTCAGTCAGCACTAGATATCGCTCTCTAGCTAGCTCGACAATACCGCAATCAGTCAGCCCAAACTTAGCAAAGTTTTCCATGCCGGCGGCATTCCTGCTCTCGATATAGGATTCATCCAATCTGGCCACTCCTTTAGCAAAGATGGCCAAGCACTTGGAACGGTCTGGCTCGCCCTGCTGGTTGGCCAGACTGTTCACTTCGGTAAGGATGTTGGGAGTTGTCACAATTTTATCAAAAGATGACAGGATCTCCAATAGCAGGTCGTAATCTTCTGGTATGAACTTCTCAGTGCGGTTAAATCGCGATATTCGCTCACGATTGACAGCCCCAACGAACCAGAGCAGGAGGATGTTGGTGTCCACTAAAACACCTTTTGTCTTGTACCGCCTAAACAGTTCGCGAAAAGTCTCACTCATACCTCTCGGATTTTCATGGACTGCACCTCACCCGTTTCCGAATCGATTTTAAAGATTTTGTACTCTCGCTCATACTTAGGAGAGTCAGTCAGGTCAGCCAGAGGATTTTTTGCTTTGTATGCCGGTCGGCTGAAACCTAATGTAATCAGCCAGAATTTTTTATCATCCGACAGTTCAACTTCTTCAAGCCTTAAGTCCTCGATTAGCATCCCTATCTGATCTCGCAGAGACTGCAAATATTCCTTGGCCGCAATCACAGCTTGGCGCACATCAATTCTCATGTTTAGTTGACTCCCACAGTTTGTTTTTACCTCGGTACTAGGGCAGCAGGAGGCTGCCCCTACTGCCTGGGAACGAGAGATTAATCTTCAGGCAATTCGCCAAAGCGCTGGCGGTAGCGAGCTAGCAGTTCTTCAGGAGTGAGATACCTGACTCCCTGCTGATTGTACCAGGAAAGTACCTCCCGCTCCAATCCGCCGGTTTGGGTGCGGGTGCGCCCGATACCCAAGCCAATTTCCGGCATCCAGAAAGGTTCGCCAATTTGCTGCCGGTAAGCGCCATCAACTAGGCGATAAACTTCAAAAGGCTGCTGCCGGTCACGCTGCCAGTAGTCGGGGTTGTACACTATATAATAGATCACACCCAACCGGGCGTAAATTTCCATTTTCTCGTCGTACTCTCCCCCCGGCGTGCGAGAAACGACTTCTAGGGCAAGAATCGGGACAGTCCCATTTTCTTCCCAGACGACGTAACTTAAGCGGGAACCCCCGCCCTTGCGGCGCTCAACTCCCAAGCTCAAGAACCCATCAGGAACAACAGGAACAAGGGGGTTGACTCCCGTGGTGTGATAGAGCGCCATATCGACGCCAAAGAACCAGTCTTGGCGATTGCCCCAAATAAATTCCAGCAGGAATAACAGGAAATTCGGAATAAAATTTTGATTTTCGTTATCCACAGGTCTGTCATCCGAACAAGGAAGTTCAGCGCTAGTTGGAAGGCGCAGCCCGAACTCAGATTGTACCATAGTTTCACTCTCCCAGTAGTATCCGCATTGCCTTGAGCGCCGCAGAGCGTTTGCCGCCGGCAATCTTGGCAAACCAGTAGTGGGCCTCCTCATCGCTCATGGCCATCACTCCAGCGGTGATATTAGCAATTTTATCAGGTTTGGAGAGCCGCTGCAATGCCTGGAACAGCAGCGCCAGATTCACGCCGGATTCCTCAGAAATAACGTAGGGAGTTTGCCGCTTGCCGGTCAAGGTTTTGGGGTCATAGTTATTAGCCTTTAAGGCAGCATAAATGGCCTGTATCGCCCGCACCAGATCCTCCCCCGCCGGCCAATCCGCTTGGCTGCTGGGCGCTTCTTCTCCCCCGCTTTTTTCTAGGCGCACTGGTACAATTACAGGGCAAAATTGTTGTGATCTGTGGCTCCTACCCGCAGTTGAAAGTCTTGCATAATTCCTGGACATTATTTTTCTCGTTACCGGATGGGATATAGAAACCTGGTTGCTGGAATTTCGATCCCCCAAACGGGGCGGGCACGGGGGCACCGCCCCTACAAAAGGGGGCTTTTATAGCCGGGGGTAGGGTGCGTTCCCTCTTAGGGAACGCACCCTACGATCACTTCCCGCAAGCGGGGAGGGGGTTGGGGTGCCGGATTCTCCAAGCTAATAAGTAACCCGAGCGCTCAAAGAAAGCCGGTCTACCGGATTGCGGTTGAGCGCCTGCTTAATTGTGCTTATCTCCGCGCCTTCTGGCAAGACTGCCGGTTGAAACTCAAAAGTGAGTTTCAAATTCACATTTGCTTGCGCATCTGGGGTGTTGATCAAAGAATTGACAGGGGGAAAGAAATTCTGGAATCCCCGTATCCCGCCCTGGTATTCCAAGCGCACAAATTGCTCGCCGGCCTGAACCGTTACCGTCTGGTCAACCAGCAGAGTGAACCGGCTCAGAAGCGGCAAAGTTGTGCCAAGTTTGCGGTAGTCCACCACTTGCCCGACTGACAGCTCTAATATTACAATATTCTTAACCTTACTGTCAGCACAGCGGTCACTCAGAGCCGTAAAAGCACTGTTAATAGTGCCCTCCAAATCAAACTGTTCGGGTTTAGCCTGGAATATCGCCAACTGCTCACCGGCAGTTGAACTGATTCCAGCGCCACCCGTTCCATAAAGGAGAGGATCGGGCGCACCGGCACCCAGCACCACCTGGGTTTCTTTCTCCGCCGCCTCGCCATTTCCCCAGTCAGCCACCACGCGAAAAGAAGTGGTTTTCTCAACCCTCACCTCCCACTCATCAGAAGGGCGGAATAAACCGGGCACCGCCACCCCATCCTGATAGAGAGTGACAGTCAGCGCTCCTTTTGCTTTCCACCTGACGCGCACCGGCTTAGCCGTTTCGGCACTCGGCATTACCTGAGCGCTCAATTCAACGTCTTTCGGTGCCGGAGGTTGCAAAATTCCCCGGCGATAGAGTACCATACGCTCGGAGAATTCAATGGGATCGGGGAGTAGAGACGCGAAATTTCGCGTCTCTACATCCGTCTTGACAAACAAGCGCTCGCCGGCTTTCATATCCCAGTGCCCACTGAGCAACCCCTCGCGAACAGTATCCCGCAGTTTTGCCACTTCCGCATCCAGCAGGATATTTAAACTCAAATCCTTGGCAAAAGCTTCTCGCAGCGCCTTGGCTGTCCAGAAGTCCAGCCCCGCCGGCCACACCTTTTGCAAAATGTAAGCCGGTGCGTAAGGTTTAGCCTCTTCCGGGCGAATTTTCTGGCAATCCTTGAGCGCCTTCAAAATCACCTCCTGCTGGTTATTTTTACCCTTGACACTGCTGGAATCTTCTGCCGGCAAGACATAGTGCATCAAGCCCTTGGGCGCTTTCACCGGATCGCTAGCGGCATAAAACAGGTGCCGGTAGGCATTGGTTAAAGACACCCGCACCGCCAAATCGATCTCCCCCTCTTTTTGCCGCAATTGCTTCTGCTGGCTTGACGACAAATCGGCGAGCCGGTTTTGACTCCTGAGGATATTCTGAATCGCCTTATACTCCCGGGCGTTGGCAATCGCCCGCTCCAATTCTAGCTTGTTCGCCAGCAAAAACAGCAGCCGGTTGCGAAAAATGCGGAACTTCCCCGAATCGTCGGTGCTGTTGAAAATCCGTTCCACAACAGGCGGAGCGCCTTCCGTCGAAGTGGACACCGTTGCCCGATCAAAATCAATGACGCACAGAGCCACATCCTCAGCGCCATCCCCCACATCAGAAGCCGCCTCCGGTGCGGGGACGAGGGTAAAAAACTTGCTGGCAAAAATGCTGTCCCGGCGATTCCTCAAATCCTCTTTCGCCTCACTTATGCCCACAATATCCTTTTCTTCTGCTATAATTTTATTCAGGGAAGGTTCTTCCCTGAACCGGCAAATCGAAGTCACCGGGTCTTCGTCCAAATACCAGGCGACAGAACCCAGCTGCTGGAGGGCGCGGTCAACAAAACCAATTTCTAATCCCGGCGTCAGCAGGGATAAATTCAACTCAGCCCGCCGGATTCCCGATGAAATTCCCTGAGTCAGGGAGTGCAGGAAAATAGTCCGCGCCACCCAGGTAGAGAAAGGGGGTTTGCCGGCAGCCAGCCATTCTTTATCTTGCACCTGAGCGTAAGCTTTCCTGCCATCTGGGTTGTAGATATCCGCTTGCACCGGCAAGCGCATCAGCGGGCGCTGCAGGCGAGCAGTTAACTCCTCAGTCACCTTAGCATCCAGCCCCACTGGAATGTGATGGGTGTGGATTGCCGGCACCCAGTCAGAGGGATTTTGCCAGAGGTAGCGCACCACTTGGGCGAACAGTCGCAGCGCCCCGCGAGTTCGCTGAAACTCAGGAATTGAGGCAATCTTTTTTGTGAGCAGGTTAAACAGTTCTGGATGGAAAGGGTAACTGGCAGAAATCGCCGCCGCATAGCTAGCATCCGGGCAGCCATCCGGCAAGTTAATGCGACTGGATCGGTAGGCGTTTAAATACTCTTTTGCCGCCGACGCTGCAGCTTTTTCGCTGACACTATCAAACAGCCGCTGCTTGACGATATTGTAGATTTCCACATCCGTGCTGGGATTCAAAATGCGCTCTTGCCGTGCGGAAGCGCTAACCAGCTCGTTGAGATCCGCCGTCTCTTCCCCGAAAGTATCCGACGCGGAAGCGAGGGAGTAGACAAACACCAAATTATTGCTAGCCGCCGCCAAATCCATCAGCGAGAACAGGAAAGCCACAACCTGTTCGGATAGCGTACTTTCACCCACCTTTTTCGCTCTGGCCGCTCGCAAGTGGCGGGGGATTTCATCTAAAATAATTAGGGTGGGTTTTCCGCCTGTCAGCCGCTCCAGCACCGGCGTGCCCGGACTAATTCCCTTCTCATCCGAGCCGCGCAATAGCTGATAGCCATCAATCCCGCCAATCTGGTAGGCAATTTCCACCCAAAGCGTGAGAGTGGTGATGCCGGTTTCTGGATGGTAGACCCCATTTTCCGGGTCTAAGTCTCGCCCGTCAATAGCGGCCACCTGAATGGGCCGGTCGGGAATTAAACTCAAATCAGCAAACTGTTCCAAACCCTCAATTTTACGCCCCTGCTTGCAGATGTGCCAGAGGGCGATTTTATCGTGAGTATTCCCGCCCCCAAAGCTAGTTTCCAGGCGGATAACCGGCGAGCCTGCAGAAGCCCCGCACAGGCGTCCGAAAACTTCGCAAATCAGAGTTTTTAGACCATCAGTTGGGAAAGTGTTGGCAAAAAAAGTATTGGCATCCCCATAAACGAGGGGGGCGTTGCCTTTGACAACGAACCGCAGTTTAGCGGTAAATATCTCCTCCGATATTTCGCCAAGTTGGATTGACTCTCTGGGAGCGCAAGTCTTAAAAATTGATGGCAGCATGTCAAATCCCTAACCCCGTACAGTTCAATCTTACACCCGCTCGCCGTTCCTGGCAATCGGGAGGGAGTCGGGTGTGTTCCTACTTTTCTAGCTCCCCCCTTTTTAAGGGGGGCGGGGGGGGATCAGAGGGGGGCGGGGGGGGATCGCCAGGGGAA
>CAZJNL010000220.1:0-7437 GCA_964546515.1 uncultured Oscillatoria sp. | reverse complement strand
TAATAAGGGGGGGTTTGCGCCCCCCCTCTCGTTCCCAGGCGGGAGCCTGGGAACGGCCCCAGTGGCCCAATCCTAAAGCGTGACGCCAAGCCCAAAACTGGCGGACATCTGGAAACGTGCGGCAGAGGTAGGTATCGTCCGGGCCCAAGATTTGGGCAGCGCCGCCGGTGTAGGGGCTGCCACCGACAGGGTCTTCAATAGAGTACATAAAAGCGAAGGTGCTACCGTGTGCGGGCAGGGTGACGCGGTAATACCAACCTTCAAAGAATCGCCGGCTGCTGCCGTCCCAGTGGTAGCCGCTGTGAGGGGTTTGCAAGGGATTTAGCATAGGGCATGGGGCATGGGGCATGGGGCATGGGGCATGGGGCATGGGGCATGGGTTACGGGTTTCAGGACACCTAACCCCTACCCCCTACCCCCTAACACCTAAGGGTTAGACCCCCCTAGGATAAGCGCGAAAGTATTTGATTCATCAAACTTATGATAGATTCAATCCGCCGATAGACGCACAGTTATGGTCTGCTGCCTCAACCCCGATTGCCCCAATCCCCAAAATCCGGATGGCTTAAGCTTTTGCCAGAGTTGCGGGACATTCCTGGTGCCCCTGCTGCGAGGGCACTACCGCCTCATCCTACCCCTAGGGCGAGGCGGAGCGGGCAGAACCTATCTGGCAGAAGATATAAATCAGAAAAACCAGCACTGCATCGTCAGGCAGTTAGCGCCGAAGGTTAAGGAAACCCGGAGGCTAAAGAAAGCCGTAGAACTGTTCGAGCAAGAGGCGAAGCAACTGCAAGAGCTAGGCGAACACCCCCAGATTCCCACCGTGTGCGCTTATTTTAAACAAGATGGCTACCTGTATCTGGTGCGGGAATTTATCCACGGGCAGAATTTGTGGCAGCTATTGCAGTTGCAGGGTGTCTGGAAAGAAAGCGAGATTCGGGAACTATTACTCGACTTGCTGCCGGTTTTGAAGTTTATTCACTCCCGACAGGTAATTCATCGAGACATCAAGCCGGAGAATATTATTCGCCGCCGGACAGCACCATCCCCTAACCAAGACGAGACAAAGGGAGGTCAGTTTGTGCTGATTAATTTCGACTGCTGCAAGCTGGTGTCGGAAAACGCGCTCAGCAAACTGGGGGCGAAGCTGGAGAATCAGAGCTACGCACCGCCGGAAAAAATACAGGGTAGTGAGGTGTGTGCCGCCAGCGATTTGTTCAGTTTAGGGGCGACTTGTTTTGCCCTAATGACCGGGGTTCATCCTTTTCAACTCCTCGCGGAACATGGCTATAACTGGACGGCAAATTGGCGGCAATACTTGAAGAGTCCGATTAGTGAGGAATTGGCTGGGGTGCTCGACAAATTGCTGCAAAAAGACATCCAGAAGCGCTACCAATCCGCTGAGGAAGTGCTTAAATATTTGCGACCGGAGCCGGTGGGGGCGCCACAACCGGCCTCAGGTGGCCAGCTCAAAAATAGCTTATTTGCCGGTGCTGCCATCCTGCTGCTAGCAGTTGCTGGATATCAGTATTGCAAAGCCACGCAGCCAGATTTTGACTTGTTGGGTCAGCTCACCGCACTGCTTAGCCTTAGTCAGCCCACCGCACCGCCTGGCCCCAGTCAGCCCATTCCCAGCCCAACCCCAAGTCAGCCGATTTCTATCCAGGCCAAAACTATCGCCTCGAAAAATTCCATCCTCCTTAACACCCTGACGGGACATACTGACTCAATCTGTTTTGAGGGCTGCATTGCCATCACCCCGGACGGGAAGACCCTGGTAACAGGCAGCCTGGACAACACCATCAAAGTGTGGGATCTCGCCACCGGCACCCTGAAAACCACCCTCACAGGTCATGTTAACGATGTTAATTCTATAGCCATCAGCCCGGACGGGAAGACCCTGGTGAGTGGCGGCGATGACAGCACGGTCAAAGTGTGGGATCTCGCCACCGGCACCGTGAGAACCACCCTCACCGGTCACACCGGCGGGGTTTCTTCTGTCGCCATCAGCGCGGACGGGCTGACTGCGGTGAGTGGCAGCTGGGACAACACCATCAAAGTGTGGGATCTCGCCACCGGCACCCTAAAAATCACCCTCAAGGGTCACACCAGCCCCGTTTGGTCTGTCGCCATCAGCCCCGACCGGCAGACAATAATCAGTGGCAGCGGTGACAAAACCATCAAGATTTGGCGCATGCCAAAGTGAGCGTACTTGAGAACTGCACACAATCGATGCAACCAGACTCGATACAGCCAAGTCAGCCCGGATGCGATCGCACCTCACACCCCCGGCGCGGGCTGCGATCGCATTCCGGCTGAATTCTGGGACAGCCGCAACATTTTGAGGAAGACTTAACATAGAATCTAGCTGCTGATTCCTTGCACCTATGACTTTTTGCCTGAATCCCGATTGTCAGAACCCCCAAAATCCCGATGACGCCAAACGCTGCCAGAGTTGTGGGTCAAAATTGCTGCTCAAGGCACGCTACCGGCCCATCCAACCAATCGGTGGCAACACTTCCCTGGGAGGCAGCACTTTCTTGGCCACTGATGAGCGCAAGCGGTCTAAACCGCAATGTGCGATCGTGCGGTTTGTCCCACAAGGCAAAAGCAGGCCCGCGAGCACGTCGCTGCCAGCTCCTGCACTGATGGCCGGCTCGGAGCAAATCAAAGCAGAGGAAACCGACTTATTTGAGCAAACAGCCGCCCATCTCGCTGAACTGGGCAAGCACCCCCAGTTTCCGGAACTGCTGGCTTTTTGCGAGCTTGATGGCAAGCACTATTTGGTGTGGGAATGGGTCGAGGGGCTGTCCCTGGCTGAACTGCTAGTCAAAGAGGGTGCCTTCACCGAAGCCGAAATCCGGCTGCTGCTCAATGACGTGCTGCCGGCGCTGCAACTTCTCCACGAAAAACAGCTGATTCACGGAGATATCAAGCCGCAAAACATTATCCGCCGCACCCTCAGCGCTCCCGACGGCCTCGAGCCGCAGCCCCTCTTCGTTTTGGTGGGTTTTAGCGGCGCAACCGCCACCGGCACCGCCCTTTCCCCGCACACGGCACCCGAGCGAGCTGAGGGCAAAGCAACCGCAGCCAGCGACTTGTACAGTTTAGGCGTAACCTGCATCCAGATGCTGACTCAGATTCACCCCCTAGAACTGCTAGACAGCCGGCAGGATATCTGGGTTTGGCAGGATTACTTGCGCCACGAGCTCGGCCAACCGCTGCGCCGGACACTCAACAAGCTGCTGCTGCGCCAGCTAGCTCACCGCTATCAATCCGCCACGGAAGTCCTGCAAGACTTGCAGCCCGGGTCAAAGCCGGCAACCGCCCGGATTGCACCGCAGGTGCCGTTGCCGCCACCGATGCCGGTCGAGCCCCTAGAGTGGAAATGCGCCCACATCCTCAGGGGGCACACCCTCACCGTTCGCTCCATCGCCCTGTCTCCAGACGAGCAAACCCTCGCTTCCGGCAGCCACGACGGCACAATCAAGCTGTGGGATTTGCCAACAGGAAACCTGCTGCGCACCATCGAAGCCGACAGCTACGACGTGCACGCCTTGGCCTTCACCCGAGACGGGCGGAGCCTAATCAGTGGCAGCAACAACCAAACTGTCAAGCTGTGGAATCCCCAAACCGGCAAGTGTGTCCGCACCCTCGCCAAACTGGAGCACAGCATAACAGCCCTCGCTCTCAGTCCGGACGGGCAGATACTGGCCACGGGAGAGCGCTACGGCACCGTCAAGCTTTGGGAGCTCAGTAGCGGAGCGCTGCTCGACACCCTCGGGAGCGCCGACAACGAGAACCCTTGCCACGAGTTAGACTCTCTGGCTTTCAGCCCGGATGGCGAATTCCTCGTCACCAGCGGTGAAGTCTGGCACGTCAGCAGCGGCAAACGGCTTTACAACTACATGGCTGAGGCAGTCTGGGGGCACTCCGTCGCCGTCAGCCCCGATGGCCAGACTTTCGCCGTCACCGGCGATACAGACAGGATCGCCAGGCTGGTGAATCTGCGCACCGGCGAAGTCATCCACTCCTTCAAGGGGCACATCAAATCCCTGCGGGCTGTCACCTTTCGTCCCGATGGCCTCGTTCTCGCCACCAGCGGCAAGGATGGCAGAATCAAGCTGTGGAATACCCGCACCGGCAAGGCGATTCAAACCATCCCCGGTCATTCCAGCGTGGTGTTTGGCCTTCTTTTCACCAGAGATGGCAAAACCCTGATCAGCTGCGCTCAGGATAAAAAAATCAAGGTTTGGCAGTGTGAGTGAGTTTTTAGCGATTAGCTAGCACCCAAGGGCGCTTCAGCTAATAAAGTCTGACATCGCTGGTGGTAGGGGCGGGTTCATTAATAATCTTTGCCTCTGGCAGATTAGTCCGGTTTTCGCACGCCCTGCAACTGCAGAAAATCAATGCAACCGGACATCATATCACTCCGCAGTCATCAACCGTTCCCCCCCCAACCTCATTCCCCCCCCGCCCCTCCCGCTTTGGGCAGGGGAGGTGGGGCGAAGATAAAGAATAATTTTTTCTCCCGGGGGGATGCGGAATAAATTTTTATTCCCGCAAGGGCAGAGATTTCCTCTCCCTTGCCTCGCTCTGCCCGGAGGGGGAGAACAGTTTTTCAAATTAATCAGCCAGACACGATATAATAGCTTATCCCTGACTGCCCGCGCACTGTTAACGCCAAGTCTAGCACCCGCTCTCAATTGCGGTGCGACGCCATATCACTTCCTCTGGCAACATTATCCGTTTCTGCCGGCGGCTGCCGGTTGATGGCAATTCCCCCGCACCGGGAGTGCTCCCGGCCCACTCGTTTGCCGAACCGCTCCGTATTTATGCTTATCCCTTGCGGGCATCCGGCTCGAGAGCGGAGTTTACCCCAAGCACCTGCGCTGGCTGCGGGCGCTGGTTAAAATCCGTGCGGCGAGCGCCCAGCCGGAAAATATTAAAGTATTCAAACGGATAAAAACTGCTCTGCCGGTTGCTTACCGCGCTCCCAGGCAGGGATTTGAGATTTTAGATTTGGGATTTTGGATGAAATAGCGCTCGCCCCAAGCTAAAGTTGAGAATGCTTTTTTCCCTGACAATCTAAAATTTTTAACTGTCAATAAGGTGCTGCCGGTGGGTTGGCGAGGGGGCAAGGGCGTCAAAAGGCAGTGATGGCGGCACTTCTGGGGCATCGCACCCGGAAAGGGGAAAATTCAGGGGAAGTCTTACTATAGAATTCAGACCTATAATTGCATTGCGGTATGAGTTATTGTCTCAATTCCGATTGCCAGAATCCCCACAATCCTGACGGGACAGGGTTTTGCCTCACCTGTGGGTCAAAATTGTCGCTCAAAGACCGCTACCGGGCCATCGCACTGCTTGGCCAGGGTGCCTTTGGCCGCACCTATCTCGCAGTGGATGAAGACCAACCGGCCCAACCGCGCTGCGCGATCAAGCAGTTTTTCCCGCAAGACGCCCTTCCCCCCTCTTTTTCCCCCGTGAAAGTCGGGGGTTCGTCGGCGCTATTTCACATCTTTGCTTCCCGACTGGATGAGTTGGGCAAACACCCCCACATTCCCCAACTGTGGGCGTCTTTTGAAGAAGATGGCCACCAGTATTTAGTGCTTGAGTATATCGAGGGGGAAAATTTAGCCCGAGAGCTGGCTTCCACCGCCACCTTCAGCGAAAGCAACATCCGCAAGTTGCTCAAGGATATTCTGCCGGTGCTGGCGTATCTTCACGACCGCCAGATGATTCACGGTGACATCAAGCCGGAGAATATCATTCGCCGCCGGTCAGATAACCGCCTGGTTTTGGTTGATTTTGGAGAGGGTTCCGGCAGCACCGGCATAAGCTGTGGCACACTCGGGCCGGTGAGCGGCTCTGCCGAGTACGCCGCACCCGAACAAACGAAAGGTCAAGCCACAAGCAGCAGCGACCTCTACAGCTTGGGCGTCACTTGCATTTATTTGCTGACCCAAGTGTCTCCGTTTGACATGTTTGATATCAAAGCCGATGCCTGGGTGTGGCGGGATTATATCAAAACGCCGGTCAGCTATTCTTTGGGCCTGATTCTCGACAAAATGGTGCAGCGCAGCAGTAAGCAGCGCTATCAATCCGCCGATGAAGTCCTCAAAGACCTGAATTCTTGGATGCTTCCGCCGGTGAGCGCTCGCCAGAAGCGGCTGGCTGCAAGCGCCTTGGGCGGGGCGGCGCTGGCGCTGCTTGTGGGAAACCTCACCTCTCGCGTGCCTGCTCCTGTGCCGCAGACCGCTTTAATGCCCCCAGAGGTGCTGCTCGCTCCCCCAGAAATCGGCTACTCAACTCCCCACATGTGGGACTCAATTCAACCCCTGCGCACCATTGAGGGGAATTCCGGCCCATTTTGGACGGTGGCCGTCAGTCCCGATGGCCAGACGGTGGCCAGTGGCAGTTATGACGGGACAATCCAGCTCAGGCAGCTGAACACCGGCCAGCTGACCGGCATTCTGCCCGGTCATTCCGGGGCGGTTTGGTCAGTGGCCATCAGCCCGGATGGCGAGATTCTGGCCAGTGGCGGCGAGGACAAGACTGTCAAGCTTTGGAATCTGAAAACCGGCAAGTTGAGAAGCACGCTCAAAAGCCATTCAGGGGCAGTGTTCTCTGTTGCGATCAGCCCTGACTGCCAGAAAATCGCCAGTGTCAGTGAAGACAAAACGGTCAAGCTGTGGAATGCCCACACCGGCAAATTGCTGCGCACCCTGCGGGGGCACACAGCTGACGTTCAGTCGGTCGCTTTCTCTGCGGATGGCAAAATGTTGGTGACAGGCAGTACCGACGGCACTGTCAAGCTGTGGAGCGCTCGTTCCGGCAAGCTGCGGCGCACGCTGATCGGTCATGCAGAGGCGGTTTGGTCGGTGGCGGTCAGCCCCGATGGCCAGACAGTCGCCAGTGGCAGCTGGGATCGCACTGTTAAGATTTGGGATTTAAAAACTGGCGAGTTGCTCAACACTTTCACCGATCATTCAGATAAAGTTTGGTCGGTCGCCTTCAGCCCGGATGGCCAGACAATAGCCAGCGGCGATTATGGCGGCACTATCAAACTCTGGCAGCCCGACACCGGCACAGAGATCCGCACGCTCAAGGGGCACTCCTCCGAGGTCAAGTTGGCTTTCAGCCCTGTGGGTAAAACCCTTGTCAGCGGCAGTTTTGATGACACTATCAAGCTCTGGCGTCTGTGTCCTTAGTTGTTAGCTGCTAGCTGTTTTTCGTGCGATCGCGTCTGCCTGAGGGTGCGATCGCCTTTTTTTATTTAATGAACCGCAGAGGACGCAGAGGGCGCAGAGGAAGAATAAGAAGAAAGTTTCTTATATTACGTCTGGTTGATTACCCTTAATAATGAACCGCCGCCGTGAAGGTACGCCAAGAAGGAAGAAGAAAGAGTCAGAGGGATAGAAAAATTAATTGCGG